>JBKJLT010000001.1:0-2935 GCA_046596765.1 Ferruginibacter sp.
AAAGAAAGCAATGGAAAAACTAAATCTGAGTGCGCGTGCTTATGACCGAATACTAAAGGTGAGCAGGACCATTGCTGATCTTGCAGGGAGTGATGATATTAAGCCGGAGCATTTGGCCGAAGCTATTCAATACCGGAGTTTGGACAGGGAGGGTTGGGCGGGGTAACCGCCATTGTTTGTCGCCTGACCAACAATCAAATATAACTATCATGATTCTCTTTGACCATCATACTCAATTCGTAACCATTACTATAAAAGCCCAAATGCAAATTTTTATTCGACAAAAATATATATAATCTATCTCGCTTCCTTTATAGGCATAATATAGTTTCCAACAACAGGTATAATAATATTATTAGTATTTTTAAAATTGCATGAAAAATTTCCAGCAACAACATATGTAAAGTAGGTGGCTGTACTATCAGATTTAGTAATACTTGTAATATTGTTTATAATATTTGTTGATTGCAATGCTGTATTATTAAAAAGGCTGGGGATGCTATTATCTACTAGGCCAATTATTAAATCACAATTGCAATTAGATGTTGTTAATAATAATCCACCATCAAAAATTTTATGTGCACTAGGCTTAGTAGAAGAAAAATCAACATTCTTGGCATAATGTTTAATATAGCAATCTAAGTAATAGGCATCAACATTAATCTGACCAATATTAGTTACATTATAACTTTTGTTTGCTACACAACCCTGTTGATTTTGTATTCCAAATGCCGATACAGAGCTTGTTGAATACTTTATATTCTGTATGTATACGCTTAAATAGTATGGATAACTTAAATTGTTTTTACTGGATTTACTGCATGCAGCTAAGCCTAAACAAACTATTAAATTGACTAATAGATATTTTTTCATACCCTGCTAAATGGACTTAAAATTAAATTATTTAACACTAAAAAATCAAAATACCTCTCCTAGATTTACATAAAAGCCTCTACTGCCTTTCCCAATTCCATAATCCAAACAAAGATTAGCTCCTGACTTTTTGTTAAGTCTTATTCGCAATCCTGCTCCATAACTTGGCAAGAAAGTGTCGTATGGCTTAACATTTCCAAAGAATTTTTCAACATTAAAAAAAACAACACCACCAAATAAACCGTTTCGGGAAATCCGATATCTGTATTCACTCTCAAAATAAACCATTTGCTTTCCTCTAAATCTGCTTTGCACATAACCTCTACCTGTGTTATATTGATCATCCCATGCGGTACTTGGCAGTAATAAATACCCAGGATCTCCGGCAGGCGTTAACCAATTAAAACTCCACAAAGCCAAGGTATTTCTAGACCCTTTTGGAAAATTAAAATATTTTCTTACATCAATCAATAATGAGGCCCACTCATCATCGCTACCTACTTCTTGAAAATTTTGTCTTAATAAAACATTAAAATAAAATCCTTTCTCCGAATTAATTTGATTAGTTCTCGAATCGTATAATAATTTTATTACAGGACCACTTGCGGTTTCATTAGTGCCAATTTCTTTCTGGATAAACACATTGATCATTCTTGTTTGTGGGCTAATTATCCTGATATTCCAGAAATGATCATAATAAAATCCAAAACCAGCGTAAAAGTCCTTAAAAATTCTCTTTACAATAGTTTGATGTAATTTGATTTGATTAAAATTAATAGTATGGTCTTTATTTGGATCTGTTGCACCACCCAACCCAAAAATATCCGAAGGGTAAGATAAGTATCTGTTATCGGAGGTGAAATTATATTTACCACCCTTTGTCCATATATTAACAAATAATGGTAAAATGATTTGGTTATACTGAGAATAGGTAAAGCTTGATGAAATGGTGGAAATTTTTGCATCTTCTTCTTTATCATTATAATAACCAATGTTGGCACTAATTAGCCCGGCAAATCCTGTTTGCAAAGTATACCCAACAGCAGGCAGTATTGTCAAAAAAAAATTCTTAGCTTTCTTTTTTGCAGCAAGTGAATCATTTTTTTTGTCTTGCTTTTTACCATTCACTGAATCTTTAAAATCTCTATCAGAAATAGTAACTAAATCCTCTCTTCTGGCGATGAATTTTGATGAATCTGATTGTGAAGATGAATATTGTGATATAGCTATAAAACTAACTAATAAGGCTGTAACCTTAAGATTCATATAATGGGTCTTTAAACGTAAATTAGACTTTTTATCAATTTTTTTAAAATTATTAAAAAATAACACCACATTTATTGCACAATCAAATCAAACTGATTTAGTCATGCCGACATAAACTGACCCACATTTTAAGGTTGTGCTGTCGAGCTTGAACTATCAGTGGAATTTACAAAGTAATTAAGTGGCCATTTAAATTTCTGACTTAACACCAAAACATTCATATGCTGTTAAATCTTGTATTACTACGCCGTTGTTGGTCGCCTGGCCAATAATAATAATACATAATCATCATGATTCGTTTTGACCACTATACTCAATTCGTAACCATCACAAACCTGAATTGGTTACCATTGCGCCAAAATGATTATCATAAGCTAATTATTATAGAAGCATTCAAAAACAGGGTCATACGCGAACAGGTTACGATCTGTGCTTTTGTGATTATGCCCAACCATATGCATATCATCTGGCAATTACATGATATTATTATGAGGGGAAATTTTCAGCGAGACCTGTTAAAATTTACTGCGCGTAGCATACTTCAATTTATGAGAATGAATGAAAAGCCGTTACTTGAATTATTGAAGGTTAAAAGAACATCTCACGATATTTTTATTATAATTTAATGTATAAGAATATTGAAAAAATGAATGTTATGGTTCAAAATACACTTTTTGATAGAGTTTTTGTGATTTTTTACTAAAGGGATTTAAATGTGTAAATAGGCTAACATTGTATCCTTTTTTCTTTAATTTATAATACCCTAAATAGGTATTATAAAAGGCGTACAAAGTGA
>JBKJLT010000204.1:0-6059 GCA_046596765.1 Ferruginibacter sp.
GGTTGTGATTTTATAAAACAATTCGACTGCAGCAAGTTTAAAACCAGGTTTGCCTGTGAGGTTAAAGATTTTGAACCCACCGATTACCTTGAACGCAAGGAAGCCCGAAAAATTGACCGCTTTACGCAGTTTGCCTTAATAGCAAGCGACGAAGCTATTAAAGATGCCGGCATCAGCAAAGAAAATGTTGATGTGGACAGGGTAGGCGTAATTTTTGCCAGCGGCATTGGCGGCATCACTACTTTTTACGAAGAAGTGAGCAATTTTGCCCTGGGCGATGGTACACCACGTTACAACCCCTTCTTTATTCCTAAAATGATATTGGATATTGCCGCAGGGCAGATATCGATGCGTTATGGTTTTAGAGGCCCTAATTATGCAGTTGTAAGTGCCTGCGCAAGCAGCACCAATGCAGTTATTGATGCTTTTGATACCATCAGGTTGGGCAAAGCAGATATTATTGTAACCGGTGGCAGCGAAGCCGTTATCAGCTCGCCGGGTGTTGGTGGTTTTAACGCCATGAAAGCCCTCAGCGAAAGAAACGATGATCCTAAAACTGCCAGTCGCCCATTTGATAAAAACCGGGATGGTTTTGTTATGGGAGAAGGTGCCGGTGTAATGGTGCTGGAAAGCCTGGAACATGCACTTGCCCGTGGTGCAAAAATTTATTGCGAAGTTGCCGGTGGCGGTGCCACTGCAGATGCTCATCACATTACAGCTCCGCATCCCGAAGGGTTGGGCGCAAAAAATGTAATGAATGTTGCATTGAAAGATGCCGGTATGAAACCAGAAGATATTGATTACATCAATGTACACGGCACATCAACTCCGCTTGGCGATTTAGCCGAAACAAAAGCCATACTCAGTGTTTTTGGCGAACATGCATACGATCTTAATATCAGTTCTACCAAAAGTATGACGGGTCATTGCCTGGGTGCAGCCGGTGTACTGGAAGCACTTGCCTGTATAATGGCAGTGGTAAAAGATATTGTTCCTCCAACAATCAATCATTTTACCGATGATCCGGAACTGGATCCCAAACTTAATTTTACTTTTAACAAAGCACAGCACCGCACCGTAAATGCAGCATTGAGCAATACTTTTGGTTTTGGTGGGCATAATGCTTCTGTTATTGTAAAGAAATACGTTGCTTAATTTTTTTACTGCCGCATTTTCATCTTTCAAACTCCGTTGCCATAAAAATTATACCTTTCGGGTATGAAAAAATATCTTATTGTCATTTCATTATTGGGCACCTTACATGCATTTGCACAGGAAGTAAAAATTTCTAAAGGCATTAAACAGGCAATGGATCGTATTGATACCAATACGATACGTTCTCACATTGCATTTCTTGCTGATGATAAACTGAAAGGCCGTTACCCGGGTACTGAAGGGTTTCAAACTGCAGTTGATTATGTGATAGACCAGTATAAAAAAATTGGTTTGCAACCCCTGGGCGATAATAATGGGTTTACGCAAAAACTTATTATTAGAAAATCATTGGTGAATAATAATTCTTGTGTTGCTATATTGAAAGATACAAATGGCAATACCGATTCGCTGAATTTTGTGAGGGATTTTGCACCGGTAGCTCATCCATTAAATGAAAATGCATATGCAGATGGACAATTGGTTTTTGCCGGGTATGGTGTCGAGATTCCGGGTGGCTATTCCGATTATAATAGTATTGATGTAAAAGGAAAAATTGTTGTACTGATCAATGGCGCACCACCAGGTTTGATCTCTACCCTTACTGCACATTTTTCAAATGCAGGAAATAAAACAACTACTGCTTTTACCAAAGGAGCTATAGGAGTAATAACAGTTAATCCAGGATTAAGACCGGGAACAAACTTCAATCCAATCATCCAATCTAATACCACATTGAACCCTGAAAAAATAACAGCTTATGGCCGTGGGTTTGTTGGTAATTTAAAAGCCGTTTTAAATGGAACAAGCTATTTTTTAAAAAAGATATTTTTGAACTCCGGTAAAAATATGGAGCAAGTGATAGCTGACCTTAAAAATGGAAAATCTTCTTCGTTCGATTTGCCTTTTAGTATGACTGTGTCGTACATCACAACCCATACAGACTTTGAAAGTTTTAATATAGTTGGCCTTGTTCCCGGGAGTGATAAGCTTTTAAAGAACGAATACGTTGTTCATTCGGCACATCTTGATCATTTGGGTATTGGAAGAGTTGTAAATGGCGATTCAATTTATAATGGTGCACATGATAATGCATCGGGTGTTGCATCATTGCTGGAAATTGCACGGGTATATAAATCGTCAGGAGCAAAGCCAAAACGTTCGGTATTAATTGTAATAGTTACCGGAGAAGAAATGGGGCTCATAGGCTCTTCTTATTTTGCGGCTAATCCTACGGTGCCCAAAGCCTCCATTGTAGCAGATATAAATACAGATATGCCCACGGTAATAGCACCATTGCTTTCCATAGTTCCTCTCGGTGCAGAACATTCAGGCATAATGAACAATGTAAAGTTTGCTGCCGGCTATCTGGGTCTGGAAGTAGAGAAAGATCCCGAACCGAATGAAAACCGTTTTGTTAGAAGCGATCAGTATTCATTTGTAATGAATGGAATTCCGGCATTGCATATTAAATACGGAACCAAAACAGATGTGCCAGGCTTTAACCTTACCGCCTTTGTACAGCAATGGCGAGCTAAATATTATCACCAGGCTGCCGATGGTATGGATGGTATTTTTAATTTTGCTGCGGCCAAAACATATGTGCAGTTAAATTTTCTTATCAGTTATTCCATTGCACAAAGTACCGAAAGGCCGAAATGGAATGCGGGGGATTTATTTGGAACGATCAGGTAAAAAGAATTTTAAGGTACTATAAATGTAATTACACCATTCATTGTTTTATTTTCACATCAAATAAGATTATTTTTACGGAAACCATTTTTCATTTTGCAATTCATAAAAGATTTTTTTAAAAGCCAATCTCACAATCGGGAATTTAAAAAGCAACTTAGTAATGTACTTGGATTTACTCCCGGAGAAATTACGCTTTACAAAACAGCACTCAGCCACCGCAGCGTACGGGAAGGAGCAGATGAAAATAATGAGCGGCTTGAGTTTTTGGGAGATGCAGTTTTAAGTTCAATTGTTGCACATTATCTTTTTAAAAAATACCCCTACAAAGGCGAAGGTTTTTTGACAGAGATGAGGAGTAAGATGGTTAACCGTCAAAAGCTGAATGATATTGCATTAAAGATGGGGCTAAAAAAAATTACTTTTTATAATAAGTACGATAATGCACTAAAGATATCGCAGATATTTGGTAACACCCTGGAAGCATTAATTGGAGCGGTTTATTTAGATAAGGGTTATGCAGGTACACTAAAGTGGGTTGAAAAACGCATCATTATGCCGCATATGTTTATGGACGACCTGGAAGATGTGGAGATTAATATTAAGAACAGGTTATACGGCTGGGCAAATAAGAATGGTAAAGCGCTTGAGTTTGAAACATTGGATGAAAAATTTGAAAACGGAAGAAGGCTGTTTACCATTGGTGCCACAGTGGATGGTGAACTGATTGCCGAAGCAAAAGGATACAATAAAAAAGATGCCAGCCAGATTGCGGCGCAACTGGCCGTGGATAAATTAGGGCTTTAAAAGTTTGTTGTTGGTAGTTTATGGTTTGTTGTTAGGGCCTTCTAAATCGTTCATCAACTACAAACTCCAAACCACAAACCACAAACAAAAAATATGACTTTTGGAATACTAGGAAGCGGAAGCTGGGGAACTGCACTGGCAAAAATTTTAACCGATAACGGTAATACAATTTATTGGTGGAACAGGAGTGAAGCGCATATAAAATATATCCAGGAACGACATCATAATCCTCAGTATTTACCCGCCGCTCATCTCGATACTTCAAAATTAAAATTAACAACCAACCCTGCAGAAGTTATTGCCAACAGCGATTGTGTTGTAGTGGTTATTCCATCTGCTTATACAGATGAAGCATTGCGGGGGCTTGACAGGAATATTTTTGCCGGAAAAAAAATTATCTCTGCCATAAAAGGAATTTTACCCGAAAGCAATTTGTTACTTAATGAATATCTGAAGAAAGAATTTGATGTTGATTTGAAAGATTATTTTGCAGTACTTGGCCCCTGCCACGCAGAGGAAGTGGCGGCAGAAAAATTATCTTACCTCACATTTTCAGGCATTGACGAAAAAGCCACACATGAAATTGCAGAATGCTTTAAAACCGGTTATTTAAATACGGTTGAAAATGACGATATTTTTGGTGTGCAATATGCTGCAGTATTGAAAAATATTTATGCAGTTGGTTCCGGTATCGCTCATGGGCTGGATTATGGAGATAATTTTTTAAGCGTATTTATTGCCAATGCCGCAGATGAAATGGCAGGCTTTTTAAAAAAAGTCGGCATTAAAAATGTAGAAGTTGGCCACACAGATATCCGCAAACCGGCAGAAGAACACCGGGCAAATAATTATGCAGCATCAGTTTACCTCGGCGATCTGCTGGTTACCTGTTACTCACTCCACAGCCGTAACCGGGCTTTTGGTAATATGATTGGTAAAGGCTATTCTGTAAAAGCCGCCCAATTAGAAATGAGCATGGTTGCTGAAGGTTATAATGCCAGTAAATGTATGCATATCATAAACCGCAAAGTTCTGGCGGATATGCCCATTGCAGATACGATTTATAAAATACTTTGGGAGAATTTTCCAGCTTCTGAAGGATTTAAAGAAATAGAAAAAATATTGGTATAGTGCAATGGCTAATAATGATGTAAGAGCGAAATGATAATTATTCTTTGTTGATCAACTTCGTAAACCAATCTATGTTCTTTGTTAATTCTTCTCGACCATTTACCGGATAAATTATGTCTGAGAGATTCTGGTTTTCCTATACCTTCAAAAGGAGTTTGCTCAATGGATAATATCAGTAAAGAAATACGCATTTGTATTTGTATGTTTCCTGATTTTTCCAAAAGGCCAAATCATCTTTTGCTTTTTGGGTATATACTCCTTCCATAAGTCTTCGGTAGCAGTTTTGGTTACTTTACCATCTTTTGCTTCCTGCATACTTTCTTCTAAATGTTGCTTCATGGCAGGATTGGAAAGCAAATATTCAGTAGTGTCCAATTCCTCTTCATATTTTATTTCTAAAGCTTCAAAAACAGCTTTTAAAGCTTTTTCCTGTTTTTCATCAACCGGATGTACTGTAAGCGTATTCATGATTTTTAAATTTTATTACATACAAATATACTCAATTAGTTGTACTACCTTTATTTTACAAAGTACAACATGCCTTTCTCTTTTTCAAATATCGCTCCTGCTGCCATTCTTTTTATGGTGCTTTGCTTAACAGTTGCAGAGTTGGTTAAGTATGTAAAGAATCGTTACAGCCACTCAGGAAAATAAATCAGCGGCAATTCCATCTGCAAATAATTTGCCTTTTTTGGTTAAAATTATAAACTGCCTTACAAATTTTACTTTTCCCGAAATTTTATATTTGCTGATTGATTTTAAAATTTCTATCCGCTTATCTTCTCCAAAAATTTTACTTACATAATCCAGGTCAAGGCCTTCCATTGTTCTCAGCGAAGTCATTATGTATTCATTAAGCCGCTCTGTTTCCGTAAGTATTTCTTCTTCAAAAGGAATTATATTTTGTTGTAGTGATTGAATGTATAAACTATTGTTGGCAACATTCCACCTGCGGCTTTTACCATCAAAGGCATGTGCTGCCGGCCCGAAGCCGTAATATTTTTCTCCACTCCAATAGCTGCTATTGTGCTTACTTCTTAAACCCGGTTTCGCAAAATTGCTGATCTCGTAATGTTCATACCCAGCCTGTTCCATCCAGCCCATCAACAATAAAAACTGCCGGGCTTGCTTTTCTGCATCAACAGGTTCTTTTTTATGCTGCGCAATCATTTTATCCAAAGCTGTTTTGGGTTCAACAGTTAAAGCATAGCAGGATATGTGAGGGATATTTTTTTCAATAACAATGTCAACATTTCTTTTCCAGTCCTCATCGCTTA
>JBKJLT010000237.1:0-3761 GCA_046596765.1 Ferruginibacter sp.
CACCAGGGCATAAGGGCTGCCATTTGCTGGGGCGAAGAACTGGCCGAACTTGCACGTAAACACAACGATGCAAATATCATCTGTATACCTGCACGCTTTGTACGTGATGGCGATGCCGAAAAAATGCTCGATATTTTTATGAACACAGCCTTTGAAGGCGGGCGGCATAAAAGTAGGGTTGATAAGATTGCATGTTAGTTTTGGGCTAAGAGGATATACTTCGGCAAGCTCATTAGAAAAAGAGCTTTTAACTGGATCTCACTTATCGGCTTTTTTATCTGATACGCTTAGATTCATCTTCTGCTTATCCTTTTTTTTCTTTGACACCCTTAATTTGCATCCTCTTTTTTTCTCCTTTTCTCTTTTAGCTCTTAGCTCATCATTGCACCGTATATAAAAAACACAAAAAACATATTCCGCTATTTACCTACATTGCCGTTCACTAAAATTTTAAAATGAAAACAGTATTTCTCTTCACCTTCCTGCTTGCAGGCATCAATACTTCCTTTGCACAAACAGATGCTGATAAATATGCAGCAACCATTACCGCCGGAAATCTAAAAACACATCTCACTATTATTGCCGGTGCCGATATGCAGGGCCGTGAAACCGGAACCGAAGGGCAGCGTAAAGCAGCCGGTTATATTGAAGCTCAGTTTAAAAAAATGGGTTTACAAACAGTTGCTGCTTTAAATGGCTATCAGCAGTTTTACCCACTGTACCAGGATAGTTTAAAAACAGCCACACTTTCGTTTGCCGGTAAAGCAGCCCAATACGGCAAAGATTTTATTACACCCTTAAACAACAATGAAACCGGTGTTTTTAAAGGCAAAAAAATAGTTTTCGCTGGTTATGGTATTGATGATGAAAAGTATAGTGATTATACCGGCATGGATGTAAAAGGAAAAATTGTCCTCATCTTTTTAGGCGAACCAAAAAAAGATGGTAATTATATTTTAACTGGTACAAAACGATCAAGCGCCTGGACGTTTCCCGGCATACCAAAAAAGCTGGAAACAGCAGCAGCAAAAGGGGCTGCCGGTGTGTTGGTTATTAACCCGTCGCAGGAAACCTTTAACGAACGTGCTGTTACCAATGGCAAAAAAACCGGAGTTTATTTTCCCAGGGCAAATGGAGGAGGCAAAATGTTGAATTTTGCACAGCTTTCTCATGCATTTGCAAAAACCATGGTAGGTAATAATTTTGATACCCTGCTGAAAATTGTAAAAGCCAATGGAACAATTACAAACCAATGGAAAATAGAAAGCAAAACAAAAATTGTTTATAAATTTGAAAAATACCGCAATATCATTAATGCCAGTAATGTAGTTGGCTTTATAGAAGGCACCGATAAAAAAGATGAGTATGTTTTTTTAACCGCCCACTACGATCACCTGGGCATGCATAATGGAAAAATTTATTACGGTGCCGATGATGATGGCAGCGGCACCTGCGCCATTATAAACATGGCAGAAGCATTTGCCAAAGCCGCCGCTGAAGGTAACAGGCCACGCAGAACCATTGTGTTTATGACCGTTAGCGGCGAAGAGAAAGGCCTTTGGGGCAGCGAGTATTACAGCGACCATCCTTTCTTTCCTTTAGAAAAAACAACTGTTGATTTAAATATAGATATGGTTGGCCGCATAGATACTGATCGCAAAACAGATGACACACTTAATTATGTGTATGTTATTGGTCATGATAAACTCAGCAGCGACCTGCCGATTATCAATGAAGCCGCAAATAAAAAATATACCAACCTGATTTTAGATTATAAATTTGATGATCCCAACGACCAGAACAAAATTTATTTTCGCAGCGATCATTATAATTTTGCCCGTAAAGGGGTACCCGTTCTTTTTTTCTACGATGGTATGCTTAAATCAGATTATCACGAGCCAACAGATACCGTTGATAAAATTTACTGGGACCTGTATGAAAAAAGAGTGCGTATGATTTTTCATACAGCCTGGGAGATGGCCAACAGGGATGAGATGTTGAAACGTGATACACCGTTGAATATGGGAACGAGAACCCCCTAACCCCCTAAAGGGGGAACTTGGAGAATAATATTACAAGCAGTTTTTCTTACTGCAAAAGAAATAAAGCCTTCTGAAAATCAGAAGGCTTTTAATATAATTTCGACCAGGTCTCCTTATCTTGGTTCGTAACACACGAATTATAGTAAATTGCATTTACAAAAAATGAATTTACATCATAGCTATACCGGGAATTTTTTAATCATCTTAATTTTTTTAAGTTTTAGTTGTAACAACGCTGATAACGAACCTAAAATAGATTACCCTCCCGGAGGTTACGAATTTTCAAAAAATATCACCAACAAAGATTTTTATCACTACCCGTTAATTGGTAAAATTTCAAGAAGAGATTCTTTTTCGATTACCTATTGGGATGGTTATTTTTTTGGGTTATACAAAGAACCTAATATAAGTTTAAACCCTTCCCCTGATGCCATATTCAGGCTATCACATAAAGGCCGTTTTCACAGTTTTATTATTACTTTAACTGAAGATGAAATTAGAGTAAAAGTCAGCAAAGATTACGTTTGGCCGGAAGTTGACACAGATAAGTTAACTCAATTAGAGCAAAGGCATTTTGGTATACTCCATTATCGTTTTCCGCTGGATGAAGCGAAGCCAGGAGATACCATCCCACCACCACCACCTCCTCCTGACTTAGAAGAAGAATATGCCCAACGGCAAAGATCATATGATTCTATAGTTGCAAATACTCCGCAGTTATTTAATCCTAAATACTATGATTATCTTTTAAAAAAAGCAGCAGTCATAAGGAAAGAAAAATTTAATGTCACAACCAAAAGAATAAAAATAAGCAAGGAAGATTTCAAAAGGATTGTAGATTCAATTAATGCATCAGGTTATTGGCAGATGCCTTACCCCGCTGAATATTGCGGAGCTATGGATGCTGTTACCTACACTTTAGAAGCTAATAATGGCAGAAAATATAATGCAGTTAGCACAGAGCAATGTTTTAATGGTAACGAAAAATTCGGGCAGGCTTGCTACGCCTTAATGAAAATTGCAAGGATTGATCTGACTGATTTTTATTAGCCTTAAAATAAGCCCTTGTGAAATTTGTTGTTTCAAACTAACTTCTATAATTTTTTAGCAAATCTTAAAAACATTTTACTCTTGTGTTGCCGCCTTTAGTGGTTAGGGTGCATCTTCGCTCCGATCACCCCCCTTTAGGACGCTGAGGGGCACATTCCCGTTCGGAGGGCAACGTTCGCATTATTTTAAATTCTGTGTTATCGCATTTGCTGTATCACTGATCTTCTTCAAAATATTACTTAGGCTACTCATCATTTTACTCAGCCGGTCCATTGCCATCTGCAGCCGCAAAGATTCCATCTCTCCCATTTCGCTCATGGAGTCAAGGTCATTTTTCATGGTTTCTACCAATGCCCCTATATCCGTCTTTGCTTTTGTTCCAGCACTGTAGTATTTTGTGTACAGAGTTTTAATATCTGCCAAATGCAACTTTGCTGATGCCAGTTTTTGTTTGGGGGTGAGTTTTTTAGCTACTACTTTTTTCATTACAGTAATTTTAAAATAAAGCTAATAAAATTTTTCCCATAAAAATTCCCAAAGAAAATAAAGAAACTTCAGGTATGTCTCTGTGAAACTCTTTGCTTAGCATGCCATTGCTGCAACAAAATAAACTTTCTCGTCCTCGTCTCCGACGAGGATGCAATGGTTTTGAGACTTCGTCTCAACCAA
>JBKJLT010000344.1:0-4335 GCA_046596765.1 Ferruginibacter sp.
GCGAATGGCCACCAACAGATGGTTTTCATAGAAAATTGTTATAGGCTCTTATTTTAAGACTCTGAATAGATTTCTCCTTCGTCGAAATGACAAAAACTCACTTCTCACCATTCACGACTCACGATGAATTACACCGCCGATATAAAAAAACTCCCCCGTCATTTTGTGCCTAAAGATTTTGCGATTACCGACTGGCAAAGCCTGGAACCGTTTTTTAAAAATTTGTTAGATAGAAATATTGATACCAGGGAAAATCTGGAGCAATGGCTGAAAGACCAGAGTGAACTGGAAGCTTTGATAAATGAAGATGCTTGCTGGCGACAGATAAAAATGACCTGCGATACCGAAAATAAAACACTGGAAGAAGCTTTCAATTATTTCTGTATGGAGATACAACCAAAAATTC
Source organism: Ferruginibacter sp. (assembly GCA_046596765.1). Taxonomy (GTDB): domain Bacteria; phylum Bacteroidota; class Bacteroidia; order Chitinophagales; family Chitinophagaceae; genus Ferruginibacter. The sequence goes on from JBKJLT010000344.1 coordinate 407, forward strand.
AGCCCTTTGCAGATGCGTTGAATAAAAAACTAGTAAATAATCCTTTAGCAAAAGAACTGGATGAACAAAAATATTTTACTTACCTGCGCAGTATGCGTAAAAGCATTGAACTTTTCAGGGAAGAAAATATCCCCTTGCAGGCAGAGCTTTCTGTAATGCAGCAGCAGTACGGCGTTATATCTGGCAAGATGACGGTAACCGTAAATGCCCAGGAATATACTTTGCAGCAGGCAGCTAAGTTTTTAGAAAACCCCGACAGAAAAATAAGGGAAGAAGTGTACCGGAAAATAAATGAAAGAAGATTAGTTGATAAAGAAGCGTTGAATACTTTGTATGATAACCTTATTGAAAAAAGAAACCAGGAAGCAGTGAATGCCTGCTTTACCAATTACCGCGACTACCGGTTTAAAGAACTGGGCCGTTTTGATTATACAAAAGAAGATTGCTTTAAATTTCATGAAGCTGTAAAGCAACATGTTTTGCCACTGGTAAATATCATCTACCAGCAAAAAAAAGAAAAGCTTGGGCTGGATATTTTACGGCCCTGGGATATTGAAGCCGAACCCGAAGGCATAAAACCTTTAATACCTTTTAAAACAAGTGAAGAGCTGATTGAAAAATCAATTGCCTGTTTCAGCAAGTTGCGGCCCTTTTTTGGCGAGTGCCTGAAAAAAATGCAGGAGCTTAAACACCTTGACCTGGAAAGCCGCAAGGGCAAGGCTCCCGGTGGATATAATTGCCCGCTGGCAGAAAGTGGTGCTCCCTTTATTTTTATGAATGCCGCCGGGCAAATGCATGATGTTACTACCATGCTGCACGAAGGAGGACATGCTGTGCATTCATTTTTAGCGCATCCTTTGGAACTGAATGGCTTTAAAGAATACCCCATGGAAATTGCAGAAGTTGCCAGCATGGCAATGGAATTAATGAGCATGGATGAATGGGAAACATTTTTTACAGATGCGTCAGACTTAAAAAGAGCAAAAGAACATCAATTGGAAAGGGTGATTACCATCTTTCCTTGGATTGCCATTATTGATAAATTTCAGCATTGGATCTACGAAACCCCAACACATACGCATGAAGAACGCACCGCAACCTGGAATGAAATACTAAAAGAATTTCAGGATGATGTAATTGATTACAGCGGACTGGAAAATTACCGCAGCAACAACTGGCAACGCCAGTTACATTTATTTGAAGTGCCTTTCTATTACATTGAATACGGTATTGCGCAATTGGGTGCCATTGGTATGTGGATGCAGTTTAAAGAAAACAAGGAGCAGGCAATGGATAATTATTGTAACGCACTTGCATTAGGCGGCACCAGAACCTTACCGCAATTATTTGAAACCGCAGGGTTGAAATTTGATTTTAGTCCGGATAAGATTAAAGTGCTGATGGAGTTTGTGAAGGGAGAGATGGAATAAATTTAATTCTATATCATAAGCAAGTAGTTTAGTTTTATCAAAATTTTGTGTCTATCAGATTTTACTTTAATTATAATTTACCGATATTTACTTTGTGATTTTCAGAAAAGAAGTTTCCTTTAACTGTTTACTATTAAAAGATGATTAACTCAGACAGTTTTGTATTAACTAATGCTCCATTAAAGGAAGTGATTTTTGAACTTCATTGGGAGTTAGATTATATCCCACAGCAAAAAGTATATGTGGATAATGGCTTTGAAGAAGCTGTAATGAATTTCAGAAATGCACGACAAGAGGAATTTAGACATTTCCAGTTATTGGCACCTTCGGTAATCCCTTTTACATTCTTAAATAACAAGGTTACCCACCGGTTTTTTAAAGAAAAAGCTAAACACCCCTTATATCAAATGGGGCCAGGTGTTTTTACAGTTAACGACAATAATAAAAACTATTCATGGGATGACTTTAAGAAGTTAATTCTATCTGGTATTCAATGCCTCAAAGAAAGTTATACAGATAAGGAACTTGTACTATCAAAATTAGAACTTCGTTACATTGATGCAGTAGGCTGTGGAATTTTCGGAGACGTGAATAAATTTGATTTTCTAAAACAAAATCTTAAAGTAAATGCTGAGTCTTATTCATTTGTTACCGGAGAACTAGCTGACATCAACTTTTCTAAGCGATTTATTATCAATAAAGATTCTTATCTTAACATCGAAATAGCGACCGGTAAGGACAAAATTTCTAATGAAGATTTAATTATATGGCATACATCTGTAGTTAATAAGGAAAGGATTTCATGGGATAATTTGGAAGAATGGATTAATACTGCACATTTAGCCTGTTCAGATACTTTTAAAAAAATGATAAGCACACAATTATATGAATACTTCAGTAGATAATATCACATTCAACATTTTAGATAACACCATACATACCACTTCAACAACATACGGTGTTGAATTTGATTTATCTCCAATTAACACCACTCATGTTTATTCAATTTATTCCTATTCGAATTTGCAGGACAATTGGGATTCTTATGATGCAAAAAAGCCCAACAATTCCGCTATAATTAAAGCCATAAATTTCATTATTAAAGAGTTAAACACCAGAGGATATGAAGTTTTTTATACAGTCCCAACAGCTGATGGAGACGTCTTGGTAGAAATAAAGCATAAGAATGTGACCCTGGAATTTATATTTTCTGGTGAAGTTAATGACAAGATAATCGGTTCTTGTGATGGAGACTTTCAAGCAGAAGAAGCGTTAAACGAAACAACTTTACATTCATACTTGAAATGGCTAAAGCAATAATTCATGACATCAGTTGATATTCTTGATTCTGATTTCATTCTCAGACGTGTGCCAACATATTTACCCAATTTTATCAAGCCAGATGGTACTATAACCAGTAGAGCATATCAAAAGAAACGTGATGAAGATGGCGTATCGGTTGATCTTGAAAAACTATCTTCTTTTGAAAAGGCAACCTTAGGTGATAAGCGATTCAGGCTTTTAAAATTAAATGCAGGAGTTATCAGACATAACATTAATGATGGATTAAATACAGTCCACAACCCTCTCCCTGAAAATGATGCACACAGCCTGATAATTGGACATATTACAGAAGGTAAACAAAAACAATTATTGAAAAAATCTGTAGAAATTATTAACTCTTTTTAAATTCTATCCTTTTTTTCTAAGTAGGAAATTCAGTATTTTATTTGCACTGATCACAAACCCCGCTTATCACCAAATCAATTTGGTTCTGCTTAAATCCTTTGGGCAGCTTTACTTCGGGAATGCTCACATGATCCATACAAATTGTTTTATCACAAACATCGCAGATGAAATGAACATGGTTATCGTGATGATGACCAGCTTCGCAATTGTCTTTACACAGAGCGTATAAGATAGAGTTATCGGTTGTTGGTATATTGTGAATGATGCCTTTTTCTACAAATGTTTGCAGGGTTCTGTAAACGGTAACCCGGTCAAAAGAGGCGTCGGTGTTTTTTTCAATATCGGCATGGGCTAAGGCACCCGCACTATTTAAAAATAATTCCAAAATCTTTTTCCGGCTTTCTGTAACACTTAGCTGGTTCTTCTTTAGTAAATCGAGTAGTGCGTTCATTGCTATTGTAAAGTTAAATCATGTTTGTAAAGACCTGAGTGGTCAGTGGCGAGTCGTCAATCGTGATTGAAGCGCTAACGGAAAACCGATGCCGCATTTACTTTGCAGGGTCAACTCACACCTCACGGACTAGGATCACTGCTGAATCCATTCATAAACCGTTTGGTTGTTATTTTTTCTTTCAATAACCCTTTAATGTCGGTAATTAACTTTTCAACCTCATCATTGTTCAATCCATCGTAAACCATACCACGAACCCTTCGCTGTTTATCTACCAGCGCAAAAAACTGGGTATGTATAAACTGGTCTTGCATTAATTGTGTGGTGTCGGGCTTACCATTGTCAATTCCGTAATCCTG
>JBKJLT010000542.1:0-9544 GCA_046596765.1 Ferruginibacter sp.
AATTTCAGTTTCTGTAATACAGTAGAAAAAAATCCGTTTCTGACTGTTACCGGTATTGCCGAAGGAATGACCGTTCCTTCTGGGGGTACTGTCTCAGGATTAAATGTAGTGGCCACGCCATCGGTTGCCGGTGCAACTTTCACATACCAATGGACTTCGGGTTGCGGCGGCAGTTTTTCCAATCCTACCGGTGCCACTACCAATTTTACCGCACCAACCGTGGCGGTAAATACCATCTGTACCATTACTTGTAAAGTGACGGATAATTGCGGTCGAGCTTCTTTCCAGACATACGTCAGCATCACCTTAGGCAACAATTCGCCCGTAACAGTTAATGATGCACAATCCCTCGATCCGGGATGCGGAGGCGTAAGCCTTACTTATAATGTACTGACTAACGATTCTGATCCGGATAACCAGCCATTAACCCTCACCAATGTAACCGGAGTTACCAATGGAATCATGAGTTTTAACGCTTCAGGCAATGTTACCTATAGTCCTAACCCCGGTTTCGTGGGCGTGGAAACACTAACCTACACGGTTTGCGACAATACATCACCGGCCCCGCTTTGCTCAACCGGTACCTATACAATAACGGTAGGTAATGTAGCCAACGTTCCCAATACGGCAAACGATGCTTTTACCATAGCGGAAGATATCCCCGGCCGCTTCGATGTGCTGGCCAATGATGTACCCGTTGTTGCAGGTCCGTTAACAGTATCAGCTATAACAGTTAACCCCGCCAACGGTAAAGTGTCAATCAATACCGATAATACAATTACCTATGTACCTAATCCCGATTATTCAGGAACTGATAATTTTACATACCGCATTGTTAATTCACTTGGATATTCTAAAACTGCCACAGTAACGGTTACTGTAATCAATGATGCCTGTGATGCAGGTACTTTGCCGATAATGCCAACTATTGCCCCCAAACTTACTTTAAATCCCACAGCAGATACTTATATTGATGAAAACCTGATAGGAACAAATTTTGGCACCGCAGTTACTGTGGGTACAAACAGGAATCCTGGCAGAATACAAAGAACATTAATGAATTTTAATGTCAGTACTATTTCATCTACTTCAAAAATCAGGTATGCACGGCTATATTTAAACCAAATTACCAACCGTACAGATATTATTGCAGTATACAGGGCAAATGCAACGTGGACCGAAGCAGGTGCCACCTGGACAAATATGAATGCAAATTTTGTAGGTGCAACTGCTTACCCATCTGGTGGTATCACACCAGCAATAGGTTGGAATTCGCTTGATGTTACTTCCTTAGTTCAAAGTTGGGTGGATGGTACATTTACAAACCAGGGTTTGATGGTAAAAGTAATAACAGAATCCGGAGGTGCAGCTATTGCCACCTATCATAGTAAAGAAACTTCAACGCCAGGTTTAATGCCCTACCTCGAAATATATTATGCAAACAATTCAAGTGGAGTTGCCACTGCAAACCTGATTGATACTGCGGATACTTATGTTGACCAAAATGTTCCGGCATCCAATTTTGGTTCCACCAATCCCCTTATTACCGATAGAAATACCGGCAAAGTAAATAGAGCACTGTTTAAATTTAATATGAGCACATTGCCTGCCAACATTGCGATTGCTGATGGGGAGGTTAACCTTAATCAGGTATCTAATAATAATAATATTCATGCGATTCACAGAGTATCAGGAGCGTGGAATGAGGCGGCAGTTACATTTAATACAATTCCTGCTTTTGATGTAACGCCATTCCCTACAGTTGGATTTACTGCTGTTCAGGGTTTAAATACTATCGATATAGGCAACCTGCCACAGCAATGGTATGATGGCACTTATACTAATTTAGGAATTATGTTAAAGGTGGTTACAGAATCCGGAGGGGTTAATAATCATACCTGGTCAAGCCGTGAAGATGCAATATCAACAAACCGGCCATACTTAAGAGTTAACTATTTTACTCCTGGGTGCCTTGCTATACCTACCCGTGCACCAATGGCCATGCCCGATACAGCGACTACGCCTAATGGTATTGCCATAAATTTTGCAACAGCCACCAATGATTATTTTCCGGTAGCCGGTGCAAAAACTTATAGCATCATCACTGCTCCGGTTTCCGGAATAGCTACGATCAACGCCTCAACGGGAGTTATAAATTATACACCTAACACTACTTATAATGGAGTTCGTTCCATGGTTTACCGGGTGCTGGATAATACCAGCGGACTGGCCGATACCGCCTATGCTTATGTGAACATTACCAATGGCACTATTGTAGCCAATGACGATTACCCCGCCAGTGCTTTGAGTGCTGTGCAGCAGACCATCAATGTAAAGGCCAATGATACCGATCCGGAAAATCCGGTATTGGGAAACAGCTATACCGTTAGCATTGTAACCAACCCTTTGCGGGGAACTGCAACTGTTGACGGCAGCGGTAATATTGTGTATACGCCTAACAATGGTTTCAGCGGAAATGATACATTGTATTATGCCATAGCAGAACCAGCACCAGCCTGTGGAGCTCCGTTCCGGGATACCGCAATGGTAGTGATTGTTGTCATTAACCGTACACCCATACCTGTTGATGATGTTAAGAACGGGCCTCCCTGCCAGGCCGTTACGGTTAACCTGCTGGCCAATGATACCGACCCGGAAGGAAACATCCTGATGGTTACGAATATAAGCGCATTAAATCCACCGGCTGCCGGCACCCTTACCAACCACAATGATGGTACGGTAACCTTTATGCCTGCTGTTGGGTTTACCGGTACGGTTACCTTCACCTATACGGTTTCGGATAACGGCATTCCACCGCTCACTTCGGCACCGGCTACCGTTACCATCAATATCATAAACCCTGTTCCTAATACAGCACCGGTTGCGGTTAATGATGTGGATACCACGAATATGGACCAGATACTGTACGAAAATGTACTCGACAATGATTACGATCCCGATGAAAATCAATTGACGCAGCCCGTGATCACCATAGCTCCTTTGCATGGCACAGCCACGGTGAATCCGGTAAATGGCCTCATTCAATATACGCCAAACCCCGGCTACTTCGGCACCGATATACTTACCTACCGGATCTGTGATATACTCACGTTGAACGTGGCTACCTGTGCACCTGGCCCTGGTGCCTGCGCAACAGCAACGCTCACTATTACTATACAGATACCCAATGCCACTTACGCGGTGAATGATGAGAACAGTACCTGGATAAATACCGCTGTAAGCGGCGTCACCGTCATCAATGATTTTGACCTGGAGGCCGAGGCAATAATGTTCACCGGTTTCATAAATAATACAGGTGTTGCAACTACTTCGGGAAGTATAGCCGTAGGTGGGTTTGATGATAATGGCAGTCCGGTTGCCAATGCAGGCACATTAAACATACTGGCCACAGGAGGCTACACCTATACACCTGCCGCCGGGTTCACCGGAACCATGAGGGTGCCTTATACAATTGCGGATAATAATGTAAACGCTGCTTTAGATACTGCTTACCTGTCAATCACCGTAAGTCAGCTACGGGCTGCAGGCAACAGCGTTATTGCCAATAATGACGAAAACATTACGTACGGCACTGCCATAAATGGTAATGTGAAAGATAATGACCGGGATCCGCAGACAAATCCGTTTACGGTTACCGCATTTAAGTACGACAGCAATGGAGATGGGCTGGAAGATCTTAACGGAACTGTGGGTACTCCTGTATCCATCGGCGGTTTAACCACAACCGGCAAGGGCGTTATCAACGCAGGCTCACTGGTGATCAACAGTACCGGAACCTATACCTATACACCGGCTCCCGATTTTCATGGAACGGCCAGCATCAGTTATACGATCTGTGATAATGCAACTCCAACTCCTGCCTGTGCTATCGCCCAGTTGCATATAGATGTGCTGACTAACGGTAACGGGGCGGCCAATGATCTCCCTTTCGGCGGAGATGATTTTGGATATACTAATATGAATGTGCCGGTGAACGGAAATTATACCATTAATGATTATGAGCCCAACAATGACCCGATGAGCATGGCTGCTATTACCATCAATACCGGTGGGCCGCATACCCTCATCCAAACCCTGGCAACCACACGGGGTGGTACCGTGGAATTTTATGCCGATGGTATTTACACCTATAACCCGCCGTTCAATTATACTGGGCCCGATCTAGTAACTTATTCACTTTGTGATGTAACGGCTGTTGCGCCGCAACCACTTTGTGCCGGGGTATCATTGCACCTGCTGGTTACAGTGAGTGGCGTGCTGCCGGTAAACCTGATCACATTTACTGGAAAAAGGGCAGGGAAGGATAATTTTTTACAGTGGTCTACTGCACAGGAGATCAATAGTGATCATTTTGAATTAGAGAACTGGACCGATAACACAGTTGTTTCAAAAATTGCCACTATAGCGGCCAAAGGCTATAGCTCAACACAAAGTAATTACAGTTATACCCATCGTAGCCCCGCAGGAACAGTGAACTACTATCGATTAAAAATAGTAGATAAAGACAATCGTTGGGTTTATTCAAATGTGGTAGCTATGAAAACTGATGGAACTGCAGCAGGGCTAAATACCGTTTATCCAAATCCATTCAGGAACAGGATAGATGTTGCTGTCACTACCGAAAAAGCTGAAAAATTATCCATCCGGATCATTGATATAAATGGAAGAAATATAAGGGAAGTTGAAGTCAATGCCATTAAAGGGTTAAACCAGTTCAGTATAACTAACCTGGATAATTTAGCTTCTGCCACTTATTTTATAGAAGTGAAGGGTGAGTATACTTTGCTAAGGGCTAAGATAGTTAAAACAAATTAAGTCACTATCTTTTTTAAAGATATTTCATACATCGCAGAAAACGCATTGGGTATAAGTTTTAACCTCAAAGTGGCTTTTAGGTTAATTAATTATTTCAACTTTTTGTTTCCCTTTTTTGGAGGTAAAAAATTTTCGCCTGTAACTACACTTTTTCCTGTTTGGGCTTCTAATTCTTTTCTTGCATTTTTTGCTACTGCACCGCCTTTCTTACCTGCTTTAGCATTTTCAGTTACGCCTTTTGCTTTTTCTGTTTCGGCTATTTGTCTTGTACTAAGTTCGGCTAATGCTCTAAAAATTAATTCTGCTTCGCTCATATGGTCTCTTAGGTTTTGAGATTTGAGCCCCTTTAAATCCTTATGGCTTTTTACAGAGAACCCCGTCCATTCCTGATGAATGATATTGGTTAGAAAAGCAAACTCATCCGATTTTTGTACACCACTTTCTTTCCAGTAATCGGTTAGTTTGTTTCGGGTTTCCTGCCCCGTCATTCTTTGCTGGATCCACTTTTCGCTTCTGCCCAGTTTCTGCCAGTTCTCTCTGGCCCTCTCCAAACTTTGCTCGGGGTTGCTTATTTCCTGCATTCTTTCGTAGCCAACTTTGGCCAGCCATTGTTTAAATGGCTCTGCTTTAGGTGAAGGGATGGATTGTACTAACCGGAATATATGCTGGGCTGTGCCTGCAAGTGTTTTTCGCCTAACACCCGATGCAGCCTCCATTTCTACCTGGGGACAATTTGTCCCCAGGTAGCTGTTTAGTTCAGCATCTCGTTTTCTTAATTTTTTCAAATAATCGGTGGCGTTTACCGAATCAGAAAGGGCAGCTACAATATCCACTAATGAAAAGTACCAAACTTCTTTGGCACTGTCATAATATCGGCGTATTAGCTTACTTCCAAATACGGCTATTCCCTTTTTGTTTTCCATCATTATAATTTATTTGTTAAATAATTTCCGTTTGATTAATCCATTTTCAGTTGTACGATTTTCTCGTACAACTGACTTGCTCATGCTTTTAGATTTTTTTTTAAATTTGTGCAAAACATTTTAGGACTTATAATTTACTAACTATGATGATATTTCTCATTCCGGTTAATACTGCATGCCCGGTAAATTTGTTCGGCTAAAATTAATCGTACCAACTGGTGCGGAAAAACAAGTTTTGATAAACTCCATTGGTAATTGGCTCTTTTTTTTACTGCTTCACTAACTCCAAAAGCACCACCAATTAAAAATACCATATTCTTTGTGCTTTCATTTGCCCTTACTTGTATAAAATTGGCAAGTTCTTCACTGCTTAGTTGTTTTCCGTATTCATCAAGCAATATTAAGTAATCGTCTTTTTGCAAAAGGTTGATGATGATTTCTCCTTCTTTTTTTTTCAGATCTGACTCACTAAGACTGGCGGCATTTTTTGCAGTGGCAATAATATTCCATTCAACCGGGTAGTAGTTGCTGATTCGTTTTGTAAAAAGTTCAATACCTTCTTTTACAAAAGGTTCATTATTTTTTCCGATGGTCCATAAATGAAATTTCATTGCGTAAAAATAGGCTGGAATTTTTTATAGCCCCATGTTTAAATCCATTCATCTCTTAGTTCTGCATCAAGCGGGGCAAAGTTAATGTACTGCACATACCTTGGCAGGGCCGATGTATTGGCACTGCTGCCATGCGGCAATGCCTGGTGCCAGATAATAAAATCGCCTGCATTGGCAGCAATGGGTTTTGTACCTAACGCATAAACATCTTCATTACGTGGGTGGTTTTCCGGGGCAAGACTATTAAGCCAGTTTTCAATCCTGTTTTGAAAACCCGGTACCAATGTAAATGCACCCTGGTTGGCAGCAGTATCAGCTAAATATAAAATGCCCTGTAAGCCAAATGGAATGGGCAATGCAAGGCTTACATCCCAATGCATTTTTGGGCCGGGAAATTTCCAGTTAGCTGTTTCCGGCGGGTTAAATCCAACCCTGTCTGTATTTACCCAAAGGTCTTTTCTGTTCCATAATTGTTCATAGGCTTTCTGTATTTTTTTGGAAACCCGGTTTTTTTCTAGTGCAGCATGTTGAAAAAGTTGCACCATAATTCCCTGGCGGCAAGGGTGTGCATTATACCAGGTGGAAGGGTCATCTTTTTTAACTTCAATAAAATCGCAAATGGCTGCAATGGTATCTTCGCAATCCTGCTTTGTTATGGCTTCTTTTATAATGATATAACCATGTTCATTCCAGAAACTGATCTCATTTTCATCCAGCACTTTTTCAATGCCTTCGGTACTTTCAGCGCCAGACCTGTTAAGTATATTAGCATTAAATTCATCTATTTTATTTGCCGGTAATCGACCATTGCAGATTGTTAATACCCAATTTTCAAATTCATTAAAATCTGCAGTGGAGTTATTGATATGCTTTAATGTTTGTTCCAGTCCAAGCCCAAGTACTGCTAAAAGGGTAGTATCAATATTCCATTCTTCCCTGAATGCATTTTCATTTAGCGCTCCTGTTTTTTTTAACCGGCATTTTTCCCAAAATCGTTTTACATGCATTACGCCCAGGTTACCGGTTTCGGTTGATGCTGCAATGTTTATTTTGTCATCCATTTATATAAAGTGTAGTTTTAAAGATAAAAATAAATTAAATCCCGCTGAGCCTTACACTTTCAATTTTATCATGCAATTCAAAGGATTTTTTTAAAAAACCAGGCACCGGTTCATCAGGCTTTTCTTCACTAAAAACCTGTTGCGGAAATTTTGCATGAAAGCCTGCTCTTCTTTGCATTAACAATTTTTCTGCTTCTGAAATTTGTAAGCCGGTAACAGACGCAATTGTTTCTACAATTTGCATGGCTCCATCATGGTAGTTAACTGCATAAGCCAGGTTATCTTTTTGCAAAATTTGCAGGAATGCATCTAAGTAACTTTCAACCACCATACCCATGTATGCATCCAGTTGCATTCCGGTTATCTCATCTTTGTTAAAACCAAAAATGGCAGCTTCCAGTAAATTGGGTATGGCCTGCATGCTTCTTTTCTTTTGCTGCGATCGTATCACTTCATCCGGCTTTCTGTACAATAAAAAAAATGGAACAGCCGGGTATAATGCTCTTAACTCTTTGTAAAAATGTATATGCCAGCTATCCGCTTTAATAAAAAGATGTTGCTGATTTTCTTTGCGCTTTGCAGCATATAACCCAATTGCAGCTTTCAGTTGGGGTAATATGGCGGCCATGCAATCATCTTTTTTTCCATGCCGTAACAGGTCATCAAAAAAAGGCACTTCAGATAAAATAATATTGGCAGGCTGCTGGCCAAGCATTTGCGAAATTAATGTAGAGCCGCAGCGGGAGATATGAAAAATAAAAGCCGTTGGTTCAATAACATCCATTTCTTTTACCCAATCAGCCAGTACCGCTGTGTCGCTCATGCACTTTTGCCGGTGTCCGTTTTGTGGCAGTGACCGGCAGGATGAAATTGTTTCATCAAAAAATGGTTCGGTAAAATCTTTGTTGCCCACAAATAGCCAGCGGCACAGCAGGCCATCATCTTCAGGGTATAATTTTACAGGTATCCATCCTTTAACAGCACTGTCAGTTTTAGTAATCATAATTTACAGAGGTATTTTCGATTTTAAAAAGCCAGACAGCATTTCATGAATACTTTCATCTACCAATGCTTTCCAGCCGTTCTCAGCTTCCATAATCTGCCGCCTTATTTCGGTTGCCGATATGGATGCTACGGTTTCTCCAACAGTAATCTCATTTACTTCATAACCCACACCCCGGCCATAATTAACCGATTCAATATCCGGAATGATAATAACCTTCACCATTGGGTTGCCTGCATACACTTTTTGCCAAAGCGTTTTTACCTCGGCAGCATGCAGTGGGTTGGCAGCATCCGGTTCAATATCCCTGATGGCAATTAACACCGGTTTATCGTCCTTTAAAAAAGTATCAAAAATATGCATGTGCCCTTTGTGCGGACTTTGATACCGGCCTATAAATAAATTGTATCTCATGTATTTGCTGCTTTAAATATTTTATCAGTGCATGCCGTAATGCTTAATACATTGGTATCAACTAAAACTTCCGGATTTTCCGGCGCATAATACGGTGCCGATATTCCGGTGAAGTCTTTTATTTCTCCGGCAATGGCTCTGGCATATAATCCTTTAGGGTCTCTTTTTATACATACTTTTATATCTGTGCAAACATGCACTTCAATAAATTTTTTACACATTGTTCTTATCTCATTGCGGGTGTCAATATATGGTGATATAAGAGAAACAATCACCACATTGCCCTGGCTTTCGAGCATTGAAGCCATGTAGCCAACATTCAGATTGTGTTTCTTTCTCGATTCCTCATCAAACCCGGTTTGATGAATTACTTTCCTGATCTCATCGCCATCCAGCAGTACAGGTACAACTCCTTTCTTTTTGTATTTTTCCACCAGTGCTTTTGCAATAGTTGTTTTGCCGGAGCCACTTAAACCGGTTAAAAAAATAACAGCAGGCCGTGTTTTAAATCCTGTAAGCCTTGCCCATATTTCATCAAAAAAATAATAGGAGAATATCTTTATGATAGAATCAATAATGCCGATGGATAAGGAAGCTAAAAAATTATTTGTAAAAATAAATACGATTAAAAAAGTGATGATGGAACTGTAGAACCGGTAAACAACCGCTTTAATTAATTTTAATTTATTAAACATA
>JBKJLT010000548.1:0-4129 GCA_046596765.1 Ferruginibacter sp.
CTTACAGGCTGGGGTAATTACCGCTGGAACATCAATACAAAAAGCGATAGTGCCCGTTTATATTTTAATCAGGGCATCAATATGTATTATGCTTTTCACATTATAGAATCTATGGCATCGTTTAAAAAAGCCGCCAGGTTTGATGATACCAATGCCATGATCTGGTGGGCACAGGCATTGGCTTACGGGCCCAACATTAACGATTATGAATATGCCGCTACGCCTGATGCATACACTGCCGCACAAAAAGCCCAGGCACTAAAAGGTAACTGCACCGCAAAAGAAAAAACATTAATTGAAGCGATGGCTGTGCGATATACCACAGACAGTGCTATCAGCCGTAAATCGCTTAATCAATTATATGCAACTGCTATGGAAAAAGCTCATGGCCAATTTGCAACAGATGCAGATATTGCCACTTTGTATGCCGATGCATTAATGCTGCAACATCCCTGGGATTACTGGAAACATAACGGTGATGCAGAGCCTTGGACGCCACAGCTCTTAACGGTACTGGAAGGCGTGATTAAAAACAGTCCCGATCATCCCGGTGCCAATCACTATTATATTCATGCAGTGGAGGCGTCTAAAAATTCTAAAAGAGCCATGGCGAGTGCAAACCGGCTTGGTAATTTAATGCCCGGTGTTGCCCACATGATACATATGCCCTCTCATATTTACATCCGCAACGGAAAATATGCAGCAGGCGAAAAAGTAAATGAAATGTCGGTGAAGGGATATAACAATTACCTCTCGGTTTATCCCGATGTGCAAAATAATGCACCGCTTTACCTGATACATAACCTGCACATGCAAACCACCTGCGCTATGATGAAAGCGAATTATACTTACAGCAATAAAGCGGCTGTTGACTGTAGGCAGAGTTTTGATACCAGCTTTTTATCAATGCCTGCACCTTTTGGCACATACATGCAATACCTGTACATGACACCGGCAATTAATGATGTTCGTTTTGCAAAATGGGATATTATTTTAAGCAGTAAGAGGGTGCCCGATAATTATGTGTATGCTTCGGTATTGTGGCATTGGGCAAGGGGAATGGCTTTTGCAGGCAAAAATAAAATCAGCGAAGCCGCTGAAGAATTAAAAATAATGCAGGGTAAAATGACAGTGCCTGATATGCTGGTGGTGATGCAGCCATTTAATGCCCCCGAAGCTGCTGCAAAAGTTGCAGAAAAAATATTAGCTGCTTCCATTGCCGGGCATGAGAATAATTTTACAAAAGCAACGGCGTTATTAACCGAAGCGGTAACAAGTGAAGATGCGATGGTTTATAACGAACCAAAAGACTGGCTGCTGCCTGCAAAACAATATCTGGGTTATGCCTTGCTACATGCAGGTAGAGCCGCCAGGGCAGAAAAAATATTTAAAGAAGACCTGGTTGATAATCCTGATAATCACTGGACATTGTTTGGCCTTTACCAGGCATTGCAGCAACAGAAAAAAAAGGCGGAAGCAACTGCCATAAAAAAGCAATTTGATAAAGCTTTTGTGGGTGCCGATATTTTACCGGGTACCGGTTTTTAATATTACGGCATTGAATTTTTTTGCTCCAGCTTTGGCAAGCAATCCCTTCTGTAGTATATTATTGAGCTGGCCCTTTTTAGTGTTGTGCAAAGAATCATGCAACTAATAATCATAATTGTGTAACAATCTTGTTGATAAAGAAACGGTATCTTGTACCATCTGCTAAACATTAACCTAAATACACCAATATGAGATTTATTGTAAACATCCTGATAACTGCTGTAATTGTATTTGTACTTTCAAAACTTTTATCGCCGCATGTGCACATTAATGATATGGTAACAGCCATTGTTTTTGCGCTGGTGCTGGCTGTACTCAATTTCGTTGTTAAACCGCTGATTACTATTTTAACGCTGCCACTTACTATTGTAACGCTGGGTCTTTTTCTTTTAGTCATCAATGTCATCATCATTATGCTGGCCGATTATTTTGTTTCTGGTATCCGGATCGAAAGCTTTCTGTGGGCCTTTATATTTGGTTTATTGTTGACGATAGTTAGTACGTTGTTAAATAAGCTGGAAAAAAAATGGACGATATAAAGTCATTCGTCCCCTTCACTTTCCCCCAAAACTGTTCGGAAGAAATAAGTCTGTCGCCCCGATGGGGCTTTTGGCAAAAATTTCAACTTTTATTCTACCAACCTTAAATGCCGTTGGCATTAAATACAGGGTTTTAAGCTCTGTCAGGAGCGCAAGGTTGGTAGAAAATAAAAGTAGTAGTATTTAAAGTTCCGTAGGAACGACAGAAAAGCAGGCCAAAAAATCTTCCGAACACTTATGCACTTTCCCCCAATGGCAAGTGCTTCCTTCTTCAATAATTAAATAACAAACACATAATGCCGTCGGCTCATCATAGGTAAGCTAATGCTGATTATTAAATTGTGACACTTGCATTTTTCCGAAATTTATTTTACATTCATGCTATTAAAATAAACCGCTATGACCGCAGCAGCCCGTTCTGTTCTCTATTTTGGATTTTACCTGTATGTAATGGGTATTACTTTAATGGCTGTTCCCAATTTTTTTCTTAAAACATTGCAGCTCCCCGAAACCAACGAAGTATGGATACGCATTGCAGGCGTGCTGGCCTTATGCCTGGGCTATTATTATCACCGAACTGCTGCGCAAAACAATACCGCATTTCTTAAACTAACTGTGCCTACAAGAATTTTTGTGTTCCTCGCTTTCGCAGCTTTTGTATTATTGAAATACACCTCACCCATACTCATTGGCATTGGTGCCGTTGACCTTTTAGGCGCTATCTGGACCATGACTGCATTAAGAAAATAATTTTTGCATGCACCGGCAAGTTTTTCCAACCACAATCATTAAATAACAAACACAAAGTTTGTGGCGTCACTTTCCGCCATACATCAGTGCAGGTGATGCCGTTTTAATTCCACCGGCCTCCCGCCGATGGCCTATCATGTGGACACATCTTCGATGTGTAAAATTGGAACACGGATACTTCGACATGCTCAGTACACAGATTTGACGGATTAACAAAGATTTTTTTTCTGCTTTGCATAAAAATTTGGATTGTTCTAGTGGTCCAACATCCTGCGAAGCAGGATAATCCTGTGTTTATCCTGGTTAAAAGCGGGTCATTGGGTTCGCAAACAGATTAATCAATTACAGAATCATATAAATCCATCCAATCCGTGTACTGAGCATGTCGAAGTATCCGTGTTCATATTGTATTTGTGTCCACACGATAGGCAGATTGCGGGACAAGTTGCCACTAGATTCAAAAAAATAAAAGCATGCTGATTTTTTCTTTTGGCCTGATACAAAAAAAATAAAAAATTATGCAGCAGTTCAAGATAAACTTTGCTCCCTTACCGTTTCCACCTCATCCACTGTCATCGGTAATTTTTTTCCCAATAACCGGTAACCATTTTCTGTTATTAAATAATCTTCCTCCACCCGTATGCCGCTGAAATCGCGGTATTGCTCCAACGCAGTATAATTAAAAAACTCAGCAAACTTATGCTCAGCTTTCCAGGCATCCATCAATTGCGGTATGCAATAAATACCTGGTTCAACGGTAAGGGTAAAGCCCGGCTCCAGGGCACGGCCAAGCCGTAAAGATTTCATGCCAAACTGTGTACTCTTCTTCAACACGTCTGTATAACCAACATAGGGTTCACCCAAATCTTCCATATCATGTACATCCAGCCCGATCATGTGCCCCAGGCCGCACTGAAAAAACATAGCATGTGCACCTGCTGCAACGGCTTCCTGTGCATCGCCTTTCATTACACCCAGTTGCTGCATGCCCTCCACAATTTTTTGTGCAGCATTCAAATACACATCCTTAAATAATACGCCCGGTTTCAACATGGCCACTGAACTGTTATGTGCATGCAAAACAATTTCATATACTTCCTTCTGTTTTGCCGTAAATTTTTTACCCACCGGAAATGTACAAGTAAGGTCGCCGGCATAATTCATATCGTTGGCAGCTCCGGCATCGCATAACACCATCTGCCCTTCGTTGATGGTATTGCCGGCATATACATTGTGCAGTGTTTCTCCATGAATGGTAACAATGGGATGAAACGAAAGGCTGCCATTATTGG
>JBKJLT010000174.1:0-2526 GCA_046596765.1 Ferruginibacter sp.
TAGAAATGAATTATTGCTTCATAGTGTAAAGCAAGGTTCACAAGAAAACATGAGTTCAGGAACTTATACCTGCACGATGCACCCGGAAGTAAAATCAGACAAACCCGGCAAATGCCCTAAGTGTGGAATGGAATTAGTAAAAGTAAATTAATTAAACCGGGTAACAGCGAAACTGAAGAATGGGCAACAGCGCATCTGAAGATAATATCAAAAAAAATAAAGATGAAAATTAATAAAACAATTTCTACAGCTTTTGCTTCCTTGCTTATGCTGGTAATATGCTTTACAGCAAGTAATTCTTTTGCACAAACTAAAACCAAGCCTGCAATGATGAAGGATTGCTGTATGATGAAAGACGGTAAAATGATGGTAATGAAAGATGGTAAAACAATGCCAATGGAAAAAGACATGACCATGAAAAATGGTACTAAATGTATGACTACTGGCGAATGTACCATGAAAGATGGTAAAAAGATGATGATGCAAGAAGGCGATTGCATGGAAATGAGTGGAAAAATGGGTAAATGCTCGATGATGAATAAAAGCATGAAGAGCTCAACAATGAAGAAAAGCAAAAATATGGCAAACGTTTACACTTGCCCAATGCACCCCAAAGTTACGAGTGATAAAGCTGGTAACTGTCCAAAATGCGGAATGAGTTTAGTAAAGAAAAATTAACTAATCCACGAAAGAGAAGGATTAAACAAAATAATAGTACCAATTAAAAAAAAAGTTATGGAAAAAACAATTGAACATACTTACCATATCGGTGGCATGAGTTGCGGCGGATGTGTATCAACAGTTAAACAGAAATTATCTGGTGTAACTAGTGTAACATCTGTAACAGTTGACCTGGGAAAGAAGGAAGCGGAAATCACTTCATCTGAAGAGATTGAAACAGACTCATTCCGGCGTGCTTTCAGTAATACACATTATACCATTTCAGAACTTAACGTTAAAAAAAGTTAAGAGTACCTGGTACAACAACAAAATCAAGTAACAATTAAAATTAAAAATCATGCACATGTACGAAGGTTATCATTTCTGGGGAATGCACCTTATATGGTGGATTATTTGGGTTGCACTTATATTCTTTATTTTCGCAACGCCTTACGATATTCCGGGGCAAATGAAAAAGAAAGATTCTCCCCTCGACATTTTGCAAAAGCGTTTCGCTTCCGGACAAATTACTAAAGATGAATACCAGGAGCAAAAGAAATTTTTAGAGACGGTTTAGCTAAACTTTAAAACTCACCTATACTTAATAATTCAATTAAAAACTAAAAATTAAAACTTAAAAAAATGTCAAACAAAACAGCATTAAAAAAGAATGTAAAACCGGAGGATATAAAGGCAACCAAACCCGGCGTAAATCAAATAGACAAAAAAAATAGTGCACCTGATAAAGTTGCTGAAAAAAAGCAAAAAAAACCAACGAAGAAATCATCTGCATTGATTGCTGCTTCTTTGGGTCGTAGTGCAGTAGATGCTATGAAAGCAAATTCCTCAAAGGATGTTAGAGGATCCAGCGGCTTAGCAAATACGGGTACTATTATTTCTTATGATTAATTGTGCCTAAGCAAAGCAAACTGCAACTCATAATGGAATGAGAAATAAGAAAATATATTCTTAATTATTATTTCAAAAACGTAACAAAGAAAAAAAACAGCTCTCAAGTAAATTCCTGAAATCGGCAATCATCACTGCCGCTATTGCTGCTTTGGTAAGTACAAATGCGTTTTCTTCATTTAATAGTCAGCAGAAGTTCTTAAGTTAAATCCCAAACAGCAGGAGTTTATGCTTCGCTATGGAAAATGAATAGATAATTTTAGTGACGATATAAGAAAGAAGCAGGCTGATCCGAGGAACCATGAGCTTCAAAAATAGTAATGATATTATCTCAAAAGGAGGAAAGTTTTAAAACCGGAACTCCCTGAATTTCTGACGGGTACAACCTTTGGATTAATATATTAGAGATCAATTGATAGAATGAGTAAAAAAAATTAAGTAGTATATACTTGTTTTGCAATAGAAAGAATAGAAACCAAAAATATTAACCATATGTGCTTTTCAACATCAGCAAGTTTTATAGCCGGAGGAGTACTTTCGGCAGTTGGCGTGGTAACAATAATGAAAACTGAAATAAAATCAGAAATTCCTTTTGCTTCTATTCCTTTGTTGTTCGGTATCCAGCAAATTATAGAAGGAGTAATCTGGCTCACGTTCCACAATCATGCCCCGGAGCTAAATATAGTTATGACCTTCATATATTCTGTCTTCTCTCATGTACTGTGGCCAATTTTTGTACCATTGTCCATCCTGTTACTTGAGCCGGTACGATGGCGAAAAAAAGTAATGTTTACATTATGGATTGGAGGTACTGTTGTTGGTTTGTACCTTTTTTATAACCTTTTTGCTTTTCCTATTACTTCCAGGGTAGAGAATCATCATATTGTTTATTTTTCGCCGCATTTTTTCATTTATACTGTAATGGGTTTTTATGTTGCAGCCACTTGTGTTAGTTCA
>JBKJLT010000255.1:0-22335 GCA_046596765.1 Ferruginibacter sp.
ATTTTTATTTTCCTCCCAAAGCCTCCAACACATCCGGCCTCAGCCTTTTATTGATAAACGACGGGCAGGACCTGGTGACGATGAAATTTGAAGATATACTTGATGAATTGTACGAAATCGAGTGAGACAGCAATCTTTTTTGTGTGGGTATCCACTGTTCTAAAGACCGTAAGAATGAATACGGAACTTCCAAATATCTCGATTATAAAGGCCGTGGTGCCAAAGCAGCTTTATACAACCGCTTTATACTGGAAGAGTTAATGCCTTTTGTCCGCCGCCAGTTATTTATTTATTCTTTTAAAGAAAAATGTTTTGCAGGGTTTTCGCTGGGCGGATTAAATGCACTGGATATTGTTTGGAACAATCCGCTGGAATTCAGCAAGGTAGGGGTTTTCAGCGGATCGTTGTGGTGGCGTGATAAAGACCAGGATGATGATGATTTTGATGAAGATGTAAATCGCATCATGCACCGGCAGATTAGGGAAGACCGGCACATGTATCCCTGGCTTAAATTCTTTTTTGAAGTAGGAACTTTGGATGAGACCGCCGACCGCAATGATAATGGCATAATTGATTCAATTGATGATACCCTTGGCCTGATTGAAATTCTGGTTGATAAAGGATACAAAAAAGAGGAGCATATCAGGTTTTTGGAATTAACAGAAGGCCGCCATGATGTGCCCACCTGGGCTAAAGCATTTCCTGATTTTTTAAAATGGGGATGGGGGAAGTATTAAACCGGCATCAGTATTTTAAATAATTAATTTATAAAAAAATTACCCTGAAACTTTTCAGGGTAATTTTTTATAAATAAGTATAAACTTAATTAAAAGATATAACGAACCCCTAACTGAGCTTGCCAAACATCTGATATGGAAGTTCCTTTTCTGTAGGTTTCATAATTAATCGTTCCACTTACCGCATTCATTCTAAAAAATGGAACACCGGAAGCGTCAACTCTTGATAAAGATAAAGGTGAAGTGGTATTAATTACATGAGCTACACCCCATTGATTATTGATCATATTTCCTATGTTAAAAATATCTCCTCTAAATTGAATGGTATGCCTTTGTTTAAGAATATTTCTAAATAATTCTACCACTACAGAAAGATCAAATCTTGTAAGCATTGGTTGTAATACTCCA
This sequence comes from Ferruginibacter sp., assembly GCA_046596765.1. GTDB lineage: Bacteria > Bacteroidota > Bacteroidia > Chitinophagales > Chitinophagaceae > Ferruginibacter. The sequence continues at coordinate 1,146 of JBKJLT010000255.1, forward strand.
TTTCTTTGAGCAACTTCGCCCCTGTGGCTTTTTAAATAACCATTGTTTTGTATATAGGCTTCAAAAGCATCTTTTTGCTGTTGAACGGTAAAAGGAGTAGCACCCGTTATTGGATCAAAATTCATTTCAGTTTGATCTCTGGGAATGTAGAGTAAATCATTGCCACTTATTCCATCACCATTCATATCGTTTGAGTAACCATAAGAGAACCTGCCTATATTTTGTGACTGACCGAATAATGAAATTTGAATAGCTGCAAGTTTGGCAATTTCTTTTCTATAAGTGATATTACCAATTATACGGTGCGTAATATCGTTATCACTAAAAGAGTAAGAAGGTAAGTTGTTACCATTAACAGTTCTGGTACTGGTAAAGCTGCTGAAAGCAATAGTACTTGCACTTGAATTATCTTTTGTGCGTCCAAAATTGTATGCAAGCAACCAGCTAAGGCCTTTTTGTAATGGTTTTTCTAATTTAACAGTAACACTTGTATTAGCACCGTAAGGGCGGCTTGATAATACAGTGGCATCAGTTACGTTAGGATTTATTCTTACTGCAGATGAACTACCTGCAAACCTGGGACGTTTATCGGGTCCGGTAAATGTGGCAGTTGAAACTTTTTGGTTTGCATTGTAATAGAAAATATTGCTGATACTCTGAGTAAATAAGTACTCGACTGAACCAACCATTCCCCATGGTAATTTTTGATCAATTGCAAAGTTTGTTCTAAATACCTGCGGGAAACGGAATTTTTTTTCAATGGGCGCAATATTGTAGGTTGGCGCCGGTGTGCCAGGGTTTGGCGTTGGTGCATTACGTAGTATATTAGGGCTAAATGGATAAGCCAACGTATTATCCTGATTAATTTGCCCGGCCTGCATACCATTATTGCCTACAGCGTTACTTATAAATACAAAAGCAGGGCGGCCACTAAATAAACCTAAACCGCCACGAATCTGTGTCTGCTTATCACCTTTAACATCTAAATTAAAACCAAACCTTGGGTTAACCATTACTTTAGCAGATGGAAGCTGGGAGGTGCTTAATTTAGTGGGCGCACCGGTTTCATTAACAAAATTGTAACCCGCTACCTGTGGGTTTTCTACTGCGTTAGATGTAAAAAAAGGAACATCAAACCGAATACCTAATGTAATATTTAAATTGTCTTCAATCTGCCAGTCATCCTGAACATAAGCACCAATATTTTTTGCTTTTGTTACTGCATTCCATATTTCACTGTTAGCTAAATTACTAAATCCTAAAATGTATCTTCTCAGTTGAACAGGGTTAGTCGTCATATTTGGGTTTGTCAAATACGCATTGGCAGAGGTATAAAAATCGGCAAGGCTTTTAAATATGTATTGTCCCTGAATTTGAGGAGTAAACTGGTTGAAGAATTTAAAAGATTCAAAGTTGGCACCTGCTGAAATGGTATGCTTACCATTATAATATGTAAAGTTATCAGATGCCTGCCAGGTATCAGTAAATAATTTATTGTTGGGGGTAAATGGTTCTGCACCAAAAGAAATATAGTTTCTATCGGCAGTAGTGCCATCTAAAATATCAACTAATGGGAAAATATTCCCTCCTTTAACCGCCCTGTAATCCCGGTTTGCGGTCCAGCCAAAAATTAATTCGTTCGAAATTTTATTGCTGATACGGGTGTTTAACTGTCCTATCAGTGAGTAAATGTCATTATTAATTTCGTAGTTATTGTTAGAGAAATTCATGGTGTTTAAATTGCTCTGCCTGGAGCCTCCCAAAACACCCGAAGAGCTTGCACCAATATCTTTAAAGGCCCTCAACGAATTAAAACGTACACTAAATTTATTTTTTGGGTTTATATTCCAGTCAATCTTTGCTAAAATTTTGTAGCTTTTTGTAATAAAACTATAGCCTTCGGATTTACCAGGATCGTAACCGAATTTGCTGTTTAAGAAAGAAGCTAATGCGTCCAAATCTGTTTTTTTAACCCTTGAAACATTGGTTTGTCCTGTATTAGAACCATTGTCTGAAACAAATGCGGTGCCCGGGTCGCTTCTTTTTTCATTTTCGTAGTTTACAAAAAAGAACAACTTATTTTTAATAAAAGGTCCGCCAACACTTGCGCCAAATTGTTTTACATCAAAATCTGCAATGGTTACAGGGGTTTTGCCATCAGAGCCTGCTTTAGTGCCAACAAAATGCTGATTACGTTTATTATAAAAACCTGAACCATGAAAAGTATTGGTACCGCTACGGGTAACAGCGTTAATGCTGGCACCGGTAAAACCAGCATCTTTAACACTGTAGGGAGCCACATTTACCTGAATTTCTTCTATAGCATCTACCGAAATTGGTGATGCACTTGTTTGGCTGCCCGGCAAAGCCTGTAAACCAAATGAGTTGTTGAAGATAGAACCATCAACAGTTAAATTAATAAAACGATTATCCTGTCCTGCAAATGAAGTTCCATTTGCCTGTGGAGTTAACTTGGTAAAATCAGTTATATTTCTTGAAAGGGTTGGCAATGCTGTAATTAACCTTCTGTTTATATTGGTAGAGGTACCTTTCCTGTCTTTAGAAATAAGAGAACCTTTTCTTGCAGCTCCTGTTACTACAACTTCTTTAAGGCTGTTATTAACATCGGTTAAGACTACATTTATTTTTGAAGCTTCACCTAATTGAACGTAAACTTCAGTAATTTCTTCAGGTTTAAAACCTACATAGCTTACTGTTACTTTGTAAGGGCCGCCAATACGTAAACTGGGCACATTAAAAATGCCGTTTTTACCAGAAACAGATCTGTATACCGAACCCGAAGGCACATGCAATACTTCAACAGTAGCACCGGTTAAATCGGTTTTCTTTGCATCCTGTACGGTTCCATTAATGCTGCCGGTTGTAACCTGGGCAGCAAGTGCAAATGGAAAAAATAATAGTACAGTTAGCAGACGTACAATGTTTTGAAGTCTCATAATAGTTTTGTTTTTGTAATTCAAAGAAAACGAATAATTACCGGATTCTATCAACTTAATGTTAACAAATTATGAGGCAACGATAACTTAATTAATGCTGCATAAGTGTTGTTTAAAAAGAACTAAAACAATAACTGAAATTTAGTATCAGCTATAATGGCGTTTATTAAATTGTATATTTTTTTTTATTATCTTTTTCAGTGGCTTCTTATACTGGCGGGATAAAGTCCAGGTTGATGTGATTTTGAAGAAAAGGTAAACCGTATAATGCACTGGAAAATTTATTAATAGTTTAAGAAGTTATAAAAAATCCCGGTCAGTTTAGCTGACCGGGATTTTTTAAATGTGGTTTAATTATTAAAAACTGTACCTGATTGTTACCTGACCATTCCAACGGGCACTTGTGTTAGCACTTGTTTGAACATCGTTTATAACATACGATTTATTATTAGCAGGTTTGTTAAAACTAAATGTAGGCGTTGTAACACCGGTATAACCTCTAAATGCAACAGGAGAGGCTTGATCGTTTGATAAGAAAAATTGACGACCAGCATCTTTACTTATTAAATTAGTTAAGTTAAAAATATCTACTGCAAATGTTAATTTGTGTGTTGTTTTACCAGTTTTAATCATAAAATCCTGCGCTGCACTAAAATCTAAAATATGAGTAAAGGGTAATCTTGCACCATTTCTATCAGCATACTGTCCTCTGCGTTTTTTCAAATATGGGTCAGCTTGAATAAATGCTTCGAAATTATCTTTTTGTTCAGTAGGAAGAATAGTAGTTGTTACACCATTTACTACAGCAGTTGTGTTCACAAAAGTCATTAAATCCATTTGTGCCCTGCTTGTTGGTATGTACATCAAATCATTACCTGTTACACCATCACCAACTAACCCACCAGTGTAAACATAACTAAATGTATTGCCCGATTGACCATTGTAAGTAAGTGTTAGTGTAGTTGCAGCATGTTTGTTAGCATAAGTAAATTTCTTAGATATTAAAGCATAAATCCTGTGTCCTAAATCAAAATCAGATGCAGACAAAGTATTGTAATTTCTGCCATTCACCGTTTCCATAAAGCTCCAGTTACTGGTATTTACAGAGCTGGTGGCTTCGTTACGTACTTGTGAGTTTCCATAAGTGTAAGCTGCATTAAATTGGAAACCATTTTTAGTTTGTTTATCAATTTGTACTGTAAAGTTGTAAGCAAAACCTTTTTTGCCAGTGGTATTTTTTATCAAAATAATATTACCGTAGGGATTGCGAACTGTTGCAACAGTGCTGTAAGGCCTGTAAACAAATCTTGTTGGTACACCAGTACCAGTTGCATTAGCGTAATTGTTTACTTCTCTTATATCTACACCAGTAGTTTTTAAACCACTATTTGGTGCAATATTTACATTCTGCCAGTCAACTTCATTGATATTTTTAGTAAAATTTAATTCTGTTGTTAACGTCCAGCCGTTACCTAATTTTTTATCTGCTGCTAAAGTTGTTTTGATTACGGCGGGCAATTTAAATTTACGGGCAATTATATTCAAGTCGCCTTGTGGAGTTAATAAATTTGCAGGTAATCCAAAATCAGCTTGAGTAAATTGATTATTAATATCTGGTCTGAAAGGAACAGCAACACCTGTGCTGGTTGTTATACCACCGTTGTAGTTACTATTGAATAAACCTCCATTACTATATGGTGTAATGGGAGAAACTGCAGTACCAACAGATACGTTTACTTCACCAATTAAATTACCAGCATTTGCGTAAATGCCCCCAGGCCATACCAAAGGGGTTCTTCCGGCAAATACACCGATACCACCACGTAATACTACATTTTCATCATCTATTTTGTATTTAAAGCCAAGTCTTGGTGAAAGTATCCAGGAAGGTTTAAACTTCTGTCCACTAACAGCGCCTGCCAAATTCCAGGAGTTAGCAATGATTGCTCTTGCCGTGTCGTTAAAGAATTTATCAGCAGGGGCATCTGATACAAATGAGGTTTTATCTGCTCTTATGCCGAGTGTTATGGTTAAATCTTTATTTACTTTAATGTCATCATTAATAAAGAAACCTAAACGAACTGAATTAAAATTAGCAGCAGCATTTGTATTAACATCACCACTTTTGTTGCCAGGATCAACTAAAGAATATGAACGACGGTAACCACTTGGTGTTCTTCCCCGTACAAAAGCCTCAATAGGGCTTAATTGAGGAGCAAAACCATTAGCCGCCGCAGGTAACGGACCTAATGCACTATAAGTGTAAACACCAAAATTTCTGTTGATAAATAAATTATATGATTTATTCAAATCAATATCAGCTCCAAAAGTTAAAGCATGTTTGCCGGTATATAGTTTAAAGGCATCGTAAAAATTAATAATTCTTTGCTTTAAAACATTTGCAGTTGAAGAAACTTCTGAACCAATATTATAGCTGGGTCCACCGTTGTAAGCATTAATTGAAATTTGAGGGAAAGGATTTCCGGTAAATCCTCTATTATCATTAACATCTGTAAAAGAAACTCTGAATTTATTATTTACTTTATTGGTAAACTTACTATTTAACTCAATATTACCGGAGTGGGTAATTGAAGGAAAAAATTGAGAACCATTTACAAAATTTATACTACCTGTTGAGCCATTGTATGTACTTCTGCTTGAATTAACACGTTCTGCTTTAGTATACCGATAGCTAGCCGTTAATTTATGCTTACTGCTAAAATTGAAATCAAATCTTGTATTAATATTTGTTCTGTCAATTTTATCTTCATTGTTAATCCAATCTCCTGGGTCGTAGCCATAAGCTGACTTAACAAAATTTACCAGTTTATTTACAGAGTCTACTATGTTTGCAGGACCTGTGTAAGGTTGTGGACGATTATCCTTTTGTTTCTCTGCATTTATAAAGAAAAATGCTTTATTCTTAATTATTGGGCCCCCAATAGTAAAACCATAAGTTTGGTTTTTAAAAGCAGGATACCTGATTCTCAAACTGTCTGGTACACCATAAGTAGGTGTTTTACCAGCTAGTTTTTCGTTACGAAAAACATAATAGGCCGATCCGTGAAAATCATTTGTACCCGATTTTGTAATGGCATTAATTGCACCGCCTGTAAAGTTGCCTAAGGCGGCATCGTAAGGGGATATTTGAACTACAATTTGGTCAATAGCATCAATACTAATGGGTGGAGTACCTGCCTGACCACCATTTGTGCCACTTGCACTTAATCCAAATACATCATTATTTACTGCACCATCAATTAAAAAACTATTGTAGCGATTATTTTGACCTCCTATTGAAATACTTTGCCCATTTACTTTAGCTTGTGGAGTAAAACGAATAAAGTCCGCTAAGTTTCTACCCACAGAAGGAAGAATATCTATTTTGGAACGACCAATATTGGTTTCTGTACCATTTTTAGTTGATGTGGCTCTTGCACCTGAAACTACAACCTCACTTAGTTGTGTTGATTTATCTGTTAAAGAAACATCTATAATTTGGGTTTCTCCTAAAGTAAGAAATACATCTTGTTTTGTATCTGCTGTAAATCCTACAAATGAAATGGTTACGGTATAAGGGCCACCAGGATTCATATTATTTATATCAAAACGCCCTCCAGTACGGGCTACAGCTGTATAAACCGTACCGGTTGGTATATGGGTTGCACTTATAGAAGCTCCGGGCAAGAGTGTTCCTGCCTTTGATTTAACAACACCGGAAATACTGCTGGTTGTTACCTGCGCACTTACAGTAAACTGAAATACAAATGCAGATAATAAAAGGAATAGAATTTTTTTCATTCTCATAATAGTTTGTTTTACGCTGGCAAAGAAACTAAATAAAAGCCGAAATCTGTTAACTTTTAATAACAAATTATAAGGAATTGCCAAGTTCTTTTTCAGGCTGGTTATGTGTAAAAACCACTTAACTAAAAGTTAATTTCAATTTGGGCTTAAAACCACTGTAGTGTTGAATTTTTAATTCCGACAGAAAGTTCCTTTACATCTGCTAAACTAAATTAGATCCCGCTATAAAAATGATATGATAAAAAAAGATAAATGTTGCTAAAAAAGCATAGCAAAATAGGTGTAGCTTGCTGCTATTTTTCTTCATTTAAAAATGTCCCGGGCCTTAAATCAAACTTTTACCAAAACCGAAAGAACCCGCAGTTCAAACTTGTTAACTTTGCCGGATAAAAAAATGATATGTTAGATAGTATTGAAAGTGCCATTGAAGATATAAAGAATGGCAAACTGATTATTGTGGTTGATGATGAAGACCGGGAGAATGAAGGGGATTTTATTACCGCTGCAGAAAACGCAACACCTGAAGTAATCAACTTTATGAGTACGCATGGCAGGGGGCTGATATGTGCCTCACTTACAGAAGAACGCTGTGCTGCATTGAAACTTCAACCCATGGTTATTGACAACACCTCGCTGCACGAAACTGCTTTTACAGTTAGTGTTGATTTGCTGGGAAATGGCTGCACAACTGGTATTTCGGCCCACGACCGGTCAAAAACCGTAAAAGCATTAGTAAACCCCGATACCAGGCCCGATGACCTGGGAAGACCTGGTCATATTTTTCCATTAAAGGCTAAAAAGGGAGGCGTTTTGCGGCGTTCTGGGCATACTGAGGCAACTATTGATATGTCACGTTTGGCTGGCTTTGCAGCAGCAGGAGTATTGGTTGAAATTATGAATGAAGATGGCAGCATGGCCCGGTTGCCCCAGCTTAAAGAAATTGCAAAAAAGTTTGACCTGAAATTAATTTCAATAAAAGACCTGATTGAATACCGCTTACAGCAGGAGACCTTAATTAAGGAAGAAGTGCGGGTTAACATGCCTACTAAATATGGCAGTTTTGAATTAATTGCTTTTGAACAGGTAAACACCGGCGAAATACACCTGGCACTTAAAAAAGGTGACTGGCAGAAAGATGAACCCATTTTGGTAAGGGTACACAGCAGTTGTATGACGGGCGATATACTTGGATCATTGCGCTGCGATTGTGGCGATCAGTTGCACCATGCTTTAAAAATGATAGAAGAGGCCGGCAAAGGCCTGGTATTGTACATGAACCAGGAAGGGAGAGGCATCGGCCTGTTAAATAAACTGAAAGCCTATAAACTGCAGGAGCAGGGCATGGACACTGTGGAAGCCAACCTGGAACTGGGCTTTGATATGGATGGACGTGATTATGGTGTGGGTGCACAGATATTACGCCACCTGGGTGTAAGTAAAATGAAACTGATGAGTAATAACCCTAAAAAGCGGGCCGGCCTGCTGGGCTACGGCCTGGAGGTTGTAGAAAATGTGCCGATTGAAATTGCATCTAACCCACACAATGAAAAATATTTACAAACTAAGAAAGATAAAATGGGGCATGAGATTTTGAATGGATGAAAATCGTGAGAGGTGAATGGTGAGAAATGAGTAGCGTTTGTATAAATTGCCTTTTTAGGTAAGCTATAATTTTTCCTGAAAAATAGTTTCTAATTTTGGAAACAATTTCTATCTTTGTTTAACGAATTTCAATTGCAATACTTTCAGACACGTTTTTTAGAAGAAGCAGACAAATTTATTGCCGGCCTTGATCAAAAGGCTGCAAGGAAGCTGTTTTACAATATTGACCTTGCCGAACAAAGTAACGATCCCAAACTTTTCAAGAAACTGCAAAGAAATATATGGGAGTTTAGAACAAATTTCGGCGGGAAACAAATCAGGCTGCTTGCATTTTGGGATAAAGACAACGAAATTGAAACTTTAGTTTTTGCAACTCACGGGTTCATTAAAAAGCTGGACAAAGTGCCTGTAAACGAAATTGAAAAAGCGGTTAACATCCGAAAAAAATATTTTGAAAGCAAACTTAAAAAATAGCATTATGGCAAAAAAAGCAGAAATGAAATCATACTCCCTTGCCGAAATGAAAGACAAATACATTGGCAAGAGTGGAACGGCAGAAAGAGATGAATACGAGTACGAACTTAGCATGGACATTTTGGGGCGTATGATAAAAACAGTAAGACAGGAACGTAATTTAACACAGGAGCAATTGGGCGAACTTGTTGGTGTGCAAAAAGCTCAAATATCTAAACTTGAAAGCAGTGCAAACAGTGCAACAATTGATACAATTCTGAAAGTATTTAAGGCATTAAAGGCTGATATTCATTTTAACGTAAGGCTTGAAAAACAATATTTACAACTTGTGTAACAATAAAGTCGAAATGCAATGCCCTACTAATTGTGGTAAGATGTAAGGAAAATTTTATTAAAACACACAGCCTGCATTTCATTCACGCCTTACGATTCACGCCTCACGCTTTTCATTATTTCGTCTTCTTCTTTTTACGTTCCTCCCGTAGCACCATTCTTTCGGCTTTGGTAAGCAAATCAAAATCGCGGTTGTAACCCAGGCGTACACCGGTTCTGTTGCGCTGGCCTAAAGTTGCATCAACCACCGTTCTGTTAAAACCTACAATTCTTAATTTACCATCTTTGGTTAAAAGATATTCCACGGTAATATCCGGCGTAAGTAGCACATTGGTATTGCGTGCTGCAAGAATGTAAGGATTGTTGTAATCAATATTGCCGCCCAGCGAAACTACCAGCCTTCCGTTTATGTATGCTTTTTTAAATCCAAAATTACCCGATGCTTCCAGGGCATTAATAAGCTCGGTACTGGTTAAATTATAGTTTGAGTTGAAGCTGATGTATGGTGTGATAGTAGGGTCTTTAAACAACTTTTGAAAAACACGGGTTAACTGGTTGTTTAAAAAACCGGAAATTACCTGGCCGGCTGTGCCCGATAAAAAAGATGCTGTGGATGCACCAAAGCCGCCGTTATTATCGTTGATGAAGGTATTGAACAAAAGCAGGGAAGCTACCTGCCTGTTTTGTTCATTCTCATCTTTCGAGAATTTTTTCAAATTCTCCAGCAGCACCGGATCTTTTGAATAATCTGTCTGCTGATTCTCAGGAATCTCAAAGTCAAAACTGATTTTTGGCGCTTTAAGCGTATTGGTTAAATGGGCAATAATATTTAAATTGGATCTTACCTGAAACTTACCACGGCTTGTGGCCAGGCTACTGAAATCTACATTTTTTGCAAGGTATTCTGCATCAATATTAATTTGCGCTTCATAAGGGTCGCCATTCCAGGTAATGGATGAGCCGTTAGTTATGCTGAAATATTTCTGTAAAAAAGTTTGAAAATTAAATTTGTATTCGCCATCGGTAATATCGTACCGGCCACGGATGCTTAAAGGCTCTTTGTTACCCACGGTAATGGTTAACTGGCCGTTACCACGGCCTTTAATAATATCGCCCGTTGTTTCATCAAGTATTACATCAATCCTGCAGGCGGGGTTTGCCTTTAAATTCATATTTACCAAAAAATTAGATTCCTTACGGCCTTTGTATTCATCTTCCATCTTACTACCATACTGTATAAAATCAATGTAATCAATCTTGCCATATTCCTGGCTGCTGCCTGTTGGGATGTATATATGACTGCTGTCAACCGCCGAGGGTTCGCCGGTAATATTCATCCGCATATCTGTAACAGGGCCATTTAAAGTCATCCTCGCCTTGCCTATAACTTTTCCATAAAACTGGCTGTTGTCTCTTTTGCTGGTGTTTAACAAAAGCATCTTACCGGTTTCAAAACTTATATTATCAAAACCAAAATCGGTAAAGAATCTATGCTGAATTTTTCCGCTTGCGGTACCGGTATTGTTCAATGTGTCTTTTAACTGCAGTAATCCAAAATTAATTTCATCTGGGTTAAAAATGATGGTTTCGTTGCTGAATTTATATTTTACTTGTGTGTAAATCACTTTTAATTCGCCTTCGGTAATGTTAACTGTGCCGGTTACATAATTGTGGTCTGGCCCTCCATACACTTTTAAATCGGTGGTGTTTATATTTCCACGCATATTGCTGAAAATGCCACCCATGTAATTATCCAGAATACTGATGTCGAATTTTTCGGCCTGCAATGCAAAATTCATTTTGTTTAGGCCGGAGTCTTTGTAATTATAACTGCCGGTGATGGTGAATTTATTTAATTCACTTATTGCATTGGCGTTTGCCGTTATTAAACCAGTAGTTGTATTTACTTCACCCTTTAGTTTTACAGTGCCCAGTTCTTTATTATCAAGCCTGAACTCATCGGCTGTTGCATCAAAATCAATAACCTGTTTGCCAAAAGGGTCTCTTAAAGTAACTGTGCCTGTTACCACTCCCTCCAGCCTGGGCTGCTTTAAAACAAATTGTGTAAAGTCGTTTATGTTTACCGTTTTTAATTTTGCTACCAGGTTGGGTTTGTTGGTTTGTTTATCAGGTTCGGTAGAGATCACTATCTCCTGGTTGCCCTGTGTAAACCGCATATCATTGGCTGCTATAATGGATTTGCGCAGGGTGATTTCTCCATCTTTGCCAAGGTCCCATTTTTTATCATTCAAAATAAAGGAAGAAGGGGAGAAGTGAATTTTTACACCATCGCTATAAGTTGTTAACTGCGCATTTAACTGGGCATCGCTTAAAGTTTTACTGGCGCTGGTAGATAACTGTATGTTTGAAATATCATTACTTGAACTAAGTGTTAATTTGGTATTTGGAAAATGCAGGCTGTCGGATATGGCAACATCTCTTACAGATATGGTGGTATTTAAACTGTCGCGGTTTCCTTTGCCGGATAACTCAATACTTTCAAAACTTTTACCATCATAACTGAACTGCGGCACCGATGCATTGATGTTGAATTCATTTTGTGCAAGCTTTAAATTTCCAGAAAAAACCGAGTTATCGAAACCGCTTAAACGTTTATCAAAAAGCTTTACATAATCATTAACGTCCTTTGTCTGTATCAAAAAAGAAAAATTCTGGTCGCCTATGTCGTAACCGGGGTTTTTAAAATACGAAGGATAGTAGCGGTTAAGAAACAGGCTGAATGCATTGGGAAGTTCCATAATTTTAAAACGGCCGGTAATGTTACCATCAACTTCATTGGTTTGTATGCTCAGGGTTTTTCTGCCACTGTCGATAAATGAATTGAGGGTAAAGTAATCAAAGGATAATTTTGATGTGTCGTGCAATAATATTGCATTGTACATTTTTGCTGTACCCAGAAAATTATCAATGTTGTTACCTTTAAAATCAAAATTTAAAAGACCCGATAAACTGAAATTTGCTTTTGTTAAACCCAACTGCTGTAGGTTTGCTTTTTGCAGGTCGGCTGTAAAATTAAACCGGGTACTGTCTCCCGATAAACTTACAGCACCGTTCAGGTTCACAATCTTTAAATTGGGATCATCAATATCCAGGTGGCCTGTAAACAGGCTTTTAACAAAGGTGCCTTTTACAATAATATGCTGGTATGCATAACCACCGTAATCCAGCTTTTGAATGTTGCCATCAAAACCCACATTCAGGGTTTTTGTAGAAAATCCACTTCCTTTTACTTTACCATTAAATGCAACCAGTCCTAATTTTGAATTATTAAAAAACCTGCCAAGGTTAAAACTTGCCGAAGAAATTTTGCCTGAGTAAGTGGGTATTTTGTTCTCGGGCAGTTTCATATTTATATCGGCATTTAAGTTGCCCATATTGGTGCTGATATTTCCAAAGGCAACAAAATCTTTTATAAAACCGGTGAAGTTACCTTTAAAGCGTATGTTACCCAATTGACTTAACTGCGGTTGTTTTATTTTTTTTAATGCAGGTACCAGCATTACCAGGTCATTATAATTTGTTTGCAGGTTATTCGATTTAAAATCAATAAACGTTTCGTAAATATCGGGCAGGCCCTTAAGGCTTATATCCCCGTCTACAGAGGTGTTGCCGCTTTTAAGTATCATTTTTTTTGCAGTAAGATTATCTACCGTACCTTTTACGTTACCCTGTAAATAAAAATTACGGTTCCAGGTTTTTACCTGTGGTGCAAAAAAAGCAATGTCGTTGCTGTTAATGGTTGCTTGCTCAAAATTTCCTTCCAGTATTACATTGTGAATAAAACTGCTCAGGTCATCATTAAAATTTTTATACCGCATCGAATAATAATTACTTATCCGGCTTCTGGCTGTTTCAAGCAACAGGTCTTTAAATTCCATAATATCCGGCGTAAATTTTACTTTGGCCTGCAGGTTCGTTACTTCAAAACCACTTCGTTCTTTGGTTTTTAATTTCAGATCGGTAGTTAAAGTATCGTTTATAAACTTTACATTTTTTAAACTACCGGTAATGCCTATAAACTGCAGGTGCTGTCCGTCAAACTGATCTGTATATATGCCACGGGCTGTTTCAATATCATATTTAAAACTGGCATTATTAAGTTCAATATTTTTAATAAGGATATCCCATCCACCAGTATTCCATTGCAATGCCGAAAGCACGGGTATTTTTGGTACCAGGTCTCTCAGGTTGTCGTTATTAACTTTAGGTTTGTTGCCAGGGTAATTATATTGAGTAAAAGCAGGAGCATTTAAAATTAAACTGGCAATGTTAATTTGTTTTTTATTGAAGTTGATGGTATCAGCTTTCAAATCAAGGTTCTTTATTGCAGCCATCATGTCCTGGCCAACCCATCCGTCCACTTTTTTAAAAAGTACATTTTCAAATTTCAATACCTGCAGGTCAAAATCAATTCCACCATTTTGAGATGATTTTTTAGGGCTTGAAAAATAGTCCACCAGAAACTGATAATTCCAGGTTGAATCGGTACGGTTAATATTTATGATGGCATCTGTAAGACCAATATATTTAAGTGTGGCCATATCCTTAACAAAAAACCAATCGGTAATATTTACTTTGGCAGTACCGGCATACACCAGTGTATCATGTTTCCTGTCTTCAAGCAAAAGGCCTTCAAGCGACATTTTATTAAAAAAATCCAATTCAATGTGGCGAATAGAAACTTTTGTTTTAAGATTTTTTGAAAGCGTGGCTGTAACTTTTGATGTGAGCCAGTTTTGTACTGGTGTTAATTGCAATAGCCCCCAAAGAGAGCCGAAAAGAACAAGCACAAAAAGAAAAAAAGAAATTTTATGTTTTGTTTTTTTAAACAGGATACCCCATGCCAGTGCCCATACTAATAACAAAACAATAAACAGCGGGGTAGATGCAGGAAAAACAAAAAAGTATAAAGCAACAAGCACTAACCAAAAAAGCAGTGCCAGAGAAATCCATTTTAATATGTTTAAAAATCTGTGCAGGGTTATGTATTAGGTGTAAAAATAGTTATTAGCCCTTGCAAAGGCAAATTCAGTACCAAACTTTAATAAAACCTTACAAGCAAACACTTCAAATGCATCAGCCTTTTGCCTTCATTTGCAGGTTAAAAATTTCTGAATTATTTTTTGCAATGGAAAGGTTTTGCCAATCTTTATTTTTAATGATTTTTGCCCCGTAAATAATTTGCCCAACATGATATGGATAATGGGCCAGTTGGCGGTTAATGGCATCTACAGCCAGCAAACCTTCGCTGCGTATGTAAATTGTTTTCAGCAGGTCTTCTTCTGTTAATGAGTTCAGCGTATCAAAACAGCAATCCCAGCCCTTTTGCCACAGATCAAGCAGTTGCTGTTTTGTTAACTGCTGTTCTTCAAATTCCACATCACGGTTGCGCCATTCTTTTTCACCATCGGTTGTTAAAAAATCCGTCCAGCGGCTGAGCATATTACCGGCCACATGTTGTATGATGATGGCAATGCTGTTACTTTCTTCATTGGGTTGAAAATGAAAGTCAGCATCGCTGAGTTGCTCAAAGGTTTTATCGCCAAGTTCTTTGTAGTAACTGAGTCTTTTTATTGTGCTCTTTAAAAATTCGTTACCTAAACTCATATCCAACTTTTGATTTTTACTTTCGTCAATATCCTCTTGCATCATCATCACCTCTTTTATCACCCACTGCTATTATTGTTCTGGTTAAAGCCGAAGGTTTTTTTACCTGGATGATTTCTAACCTGCACCAGGCAGTTTTAAATTTGGTTGTATATCCAATGTCTTCCAGTTGTTTTTTAACCGTTTCCGGAAAATCCTTTTCAACTGAAATTAAATCCGGCAGCCACTGGTGATGAAACATGGCACTGTTGATCGCAGCATCAACTTCCATATTAAATTCCAGCACATTTACCAATGCCTGAAAAACGCTGGTTGGTATGGTAGTGCCGCCGGGTGTACCTACTACCAGGTAAGGAAGGCCGTCTTTTAAAACGATGGTCGGCGTCATACTGCTAAGCATTCTTTTACCGGAAGCGATTGCATTTTTTTCGTTGCCAATTGCCCCATACATATTGGGTACACCGGGCTTTACACTAAAATCATCCATTTCGTTGTTTAATAAAAAACCTGCGCCGCTAACAACTGTGCGGCTGCCATAACCACCATTCAACGTGGTAGTAACCGATACCGCATTACCATAAGCATCCAGCACACTTAAATGCGTAGTTTCTTCACTTTCTTTTATCATGCCCGCAGTAATTGCTTTGCTGTTGCCCGCTTTACCGGGTTCATAATCCTTCATGCGTTCGTTTAAATACTGCTGACTAACCATTGTTTTTATGGGCACTTTCACAAAGTCGGGGTCGCCCAAAAATTCAGCACGGTCTGCATAAGCCCGGCGTTCTACTTCGGTCATCAACTGCACCGATGCGGCTGTTTGAAACTGCATGGCAGCAATATTCCTGTTCTCTATCATCTTCATCATCTGCTCTAAAATAATACCGCCGCTGCTGGGTAATGGCATGGTAATGATCTGATAACCTTTGTAATTAAAATCAAGTGCTGTTCTTTCTTTTGCCTGGTAATTCTTCAGATCATCCAGAGAAATGATTCCTGCCTGTCCGGCAGGCAGGCCTTTCCCCTTCTGCATTTCTGCAACAATGAGCCGGGCTGTTTCGCCTTCATAAAATCCTTTTTGCCCAAGTGTGCGGATGCGTTTTAAAGTAGCGGCAAGTTCTTTCTGTATTAAAATATCTCCTGCTTTCCAGGCACTGTCTTTTACAAAAGCAACCGGCGAAGTGTTGAGTGCTACAAATTCTTTTTTTGTATTGTTGAAAGATGCAGCCTGTGATGCTGTAATGGCAAATCCTTTTTCTGCCAGTTCAATGGCCGGTTGTATCAAGGTTTTAAAAGGCAGCTTGGCATATTTCATACTGGCGAATAAACCAGCTACGGTGCCCGGTACACCGGCTGCAAGGTGCCCGTCCTGCGACAGGTGCATTTGCGGATTCCCTTTTTCATCCAGATACATATCACGGCTGGCTTTGGCAGGTGCTTTCTCCCGATAATCCAATGTAATATTTTTGCCATTTTTTAAATGTGCCACCATAAAACCCCCGCCACCAATATTGCCTGCACCGGGATAAACTACCGCCAGCGCCAGTTGTGTGGCAATGGCAGCATCAACAGCATTGCCGCCTTTTTTTAAAATACTCAAGCCCACCATGCTTGCCAGCGGGTGGGCCGATACCACAGCACCTTTACTGCAATTGACATTTTTTTGAACAGCATAATTGCTGCTGACTGTTTTTTGAGCATGTAAAAAAAACGGAGTGCTGATGATAAAAACGAGAGGAGCAAACAAAAATTTGTTAAGTCGCATAATGAATTTTTTACCGAATTTACTGGATTAGCGGGATATATGGTAATAGGGGCTTCGATTGTGATTTTTGTTGTTTTGTAATCAACTGTTTCAGGAAGAGTCAGTTGTAGCCTAATGTTATTCCGTTTGCCTTCATTAACGCAAAAGCCCTTTGGTAGTAATGTATTCTAAATCAGGCTAAGCTTTTGATTTTGGAGAGGAGGATTTTTTTTTATAGACTTTTGAACAATATTTTTTGCTTTATAATCTTGAATGAACTTACTTATCTCTTTTCTTTCTTTGTCTGTCAGAGGTTTACTTTGAATAATAAAGTCAACTCCTTCTGGTTCTTTTATGTATCCCATTGTTTTAGCTTTTAAAGTATTTATCGATTAAAATTTGAGTCGGTTTTGTCGGAATAATCATTCTTTGTCCGCCAAGTGTATAAGCTCCTAATGTTTTTTCATAGTGTTTTATAAGTTTAGTCTTTGCATCGAAGGCAACGAAACCGTCAAAGCCTTTTTGAAAAGAAACCTGCATGCATAAGCTACTAAGTTCCCTGCAACGCCTTCATAAAGTTTGTTTTTACCAATATTAAATGGAGCACTTTCAACCAGGTCCATGAACACATGGTCTGTTTCAATTGTTACTGATTGTTAATTTATAAACCTCTTTTACATTATTTTCAAATTCGGTTTTCCAATTAAAAGACCAACCGTTTTTCATCGTTATTTGCTTAAGGTCAGCTTTTGTCAACAAACTGATTTCAGTAGGAAAGCTATCTCCCGAAATCGTATTTTGAATTGAATTTGTTAACTTATCAATTACAAACCAAGCTGTATTCGTTTCACTTTCTTCACCTTACTAAGGTACGAAAAATCTCTGGATAATTCAATTTTAAAAGAGCTTCACAGGTGCCCTCGGCATACCGAAACTGCTAATAACAGGGGTGCTTTGCTACTTGTAAGGAGACCGGCAGCGGTGTTTATGGAAGTAAGGGCTTGCGAACGAATTGGGAACACCCACACTGGCGGAAAGTGCCTGCAATTGCTTGGCTTCGATTGTTGGCGGGACGCATAACGGCGTCAGTTTTGGTTAAGGTTTATTAATTTTAGCATAAACGCCAACACTGACGAAAGAAATCTTTTTTTGAATTGTATAGCCTGATGTGCTTATTTTTTGAGCCGGTAAAGAAAGGGGTATTACTGTAATTGATAAAGCCAGTAAAAACCCTACGTAATTTCTATTCATGGTAAACTATTTTTTTGTCAATTTACCTATTTTATTGCTTTAAAATCTGTACATTCATAAAATACCGAACTAAATTAAATTTTATGCTACAAATTTTATCCATACACAAACAGGTATTTGTGTTTTTTATTGCTGTTTGCTGTTCTGTTTTTGCCTTTGGCCAAACTGGTACTGTAACAGGTATTGTTCAACACGAAAACGGTAATCCGTTGCAGGCAGCTACCGTTTCCGTACAGGGAAAAAATAATACGGTCGTTACAGACGAATCCGGCAGTTATACTTTAACCTTACCGCCGGGTAGCTACATTTTGGTAGTAACTTATACAGGTTTATCCGAAGGAAAAATCAGTGTAACTGTAAAAGCAGGAGCAACTACTAATGGCGATGTAATGCTTGCCACTGGCAATGCATTGCAGGGTGTGCAGGTTATTGGTTCCCGAAGTTTGAGAAGAGTTTCTACAGAAACAGCCGTTCCGGTTGATATATTAAATGTGGGAGAACTTGCTAAATCAGTTCCGCAGGTTAATTTAAACCAGATATTAAATTATGTAGCGCCTTCCTTCACCTCAAATACAGCCACGGTAGCAGATGGTACCGATCATATAGACCCGGCGCAGCTTAGAGGCCTGGGACCTGACCAGGTTTTGGTATTATTAAATGGAAAGCGCAGGCATACTTCCTCACTGGTTAATGTTAATGGTACGCCGGGCCGCGGTTCGGTAGGAACCGATTTGAATGCTATACCCGCATTTGCCATTGAAAGAATTGAAGTTTTAAGAGACGGTGCATCTGCACAATATGGCTCAGACGCAATTGCAGGGGTTATTAATGTTGTGATGAAAAAGAATATCAATAAGTTTACCGCAGCCATTTACGGTGGAGCTAATGCCAGCAAGGGAGCCAATGATTTTAGAGGAGGTATTGATGGAGAAACTTTTCAGGCAGATTTGAATTACGGAATTGGAATAGGTAAAAAAGGTGGAGCTATCAACTTTACCGGAAGCTTTACTACCCGTAATGATACCAGACGGGCCACCGATTATAACGGATCGTTGTTTACAATTTATAATGCTGTTGAGGCCAGGGCACTGGCCGGAGGAACCAATATTACCTCATTGTTCAGCAATATTAATAATACACCCAATACAGCGCAGATATTAAGCAGCATCAAACAGTTTGCACCACAGGTTGCTTATCTTACCGCTGCGCAACAAACAAGCATTCAAAATGCAAATACCATTGCTGCTATGCAAACTGCAGTAGGTGCTAATGTAACTGATAACGAACTGGTATACCGCGGCCTGGAACGCAGGAACTTTAACATGCGTATTGGACAATCTGAATTAAAAAGCGGCCAACTATTTGTAAACGCAAGTATTCCTATAAACAACAATCATACTTTTTATAGTTTTGGTGGATACGGAATACGCAAGGGGAATGCCGCAGGTTTTTACAGAAGGCCCAATCAAAACAGAACGCTTACACAATTATATCCCAATGGATTTTTACCTGAGATTGCCTCTGATATTACGGACGTTTCATTTGCTGCAGGGGTAAGGGGTAAATTGGGTGGATGGAATTATGACATCAGTAATACTTTTGGTAATAATCAATTTAAATATACCATCGAAAATACCTCGAATGCTACGCTGGGCAATAATTCGCCCAAATCATTTAATGCAGGAAGTTTAGGTTTTAGTCAGAATACCACCAACCTGGATGTATCGAAAGGATTTGATGTACTGGCTGGTTTAAACCTTGCCTTTGGAGCTGAATTCCGGTTAGATAATTATAAAATTAAAGCGGGTTCACAGGATTCCTATGAGCGTTACGACATTAATGGAGTACCAGCTACCGCAACAACTCCTGCAACTCAATTACCAACCGATTTCTTCGGTTCAGCCCGCCCGGGTGGCGCACAGGTATTCCCTGGCTTCAGACCCGAAAATGCACTGAATAAAAGCCGTAATAACGTGGCATTGTATGCTGATGTGGAGTTGAATCCATCTAAAAGCTGGCTGGTTAATGGCGCTTTACGATATGAAAATTATTCCGATTTTGGAAGTACCTTAAATTATAAATTTGCAACCCGTATAAAAATAGCGAAGGGGCTTAATTTCAGGGGAGCGGTTGCCAGCGGTTTCAGGGCACCATCATTGCAACAGAAATACTTTAACTCAACGGCCACGCAGTTCCTGGGAGGCGTTCCTTTTGAAGTAGGTACTTTTACCAATGAATCAAAAGCGGCCAAGTTGCTGGGTATACCGGAATTAAAGCAGGAAGATTCATACAGTTATAGTGCAGGGCTTACCTATAAAGTACCCGGTACTAATTTAACTTTCACAGTGGATGGTTATCTGGTACAAATCAAAAACAGAATTATCATCACTGGCCAGTTTGCGAGGCCAGGTGGCACACCAACCGGAGATCTGTTAACACTGCAGCAATTGTTTGATCAGGCCAATGCAACATCAGCAACATTCTTTACCAATGCAATCAACACCGAATCGAAAGGAATTGATTTTATTATCTCCAACAAATTTAAATTTACCGACTTTAGCTTAAAAACAGATATTGCCGGTACTGTTTCACACACCAATAAAACCGGTGGTATTAAGGCATCCGATATCCTGGTTAAAACGGGTAACTTAAATAATTACTTTAACGAAGCCAGCCGTATTTACCTGGAGTCTGCAGTGCCAAGGACCAAACTTGCATTGATGAATACTTTGACAAAAGGGAAATTCGAATTATTTATCCGTCATACATTCTTTGGCTCAGTTACCGATCCTAATACGGCTGATGTAAATGCAGATGGTTTTGAAGAAGGCGCTATGATAAATGGCCAGTTTATTGCAGTAGAGCATCCTAAATGGGATGCCCGGACAATAACGGACGTTTCTCTTGGTTATGAAATCACTAAAAAATTCAGGGTAACCATTGGGGCTAACAACCTTTTTGATTTGTATCCGGATAAAAATTTGAAAACACAAACCGCAGCCAGGCCTTTAATTGGTGGAGGATACGGAGCACCAACTACCATTGACCTGAGCAACGCAAACCAGTTTGAATTTTCGAGGAATGTATCTCAATTTGGATTTAACGGCAGGTTTGTTTTTGCCAGGTTAAATATGTCTTTCTAATTATTGTTGATCAGAAATTTTATACAGGCGAACGGCGAAAGTTGTTCGCTTGTATTTATTTTATGCACTTGTAAGTGACTAACAAAACGAAATCGGTTTATTAATGTTATGGATAAACGGAAGATATAAGTGAAAGTCTTTCTTTATTTTCACCAATATTTCGGCAGGTTTATTACACTATTTGCTGAAATTTGATTTCTTAAAGCACCAAAAACATACAATGAACATTAAAGCATTCTCATTTATCCTGCTTT
>JBKJLT010000258.1:0-4140 GCA_046596765.1 Ferruginibacter sp.
TATATCGTAATAGTGCTGGCAACTTTCGTTTTAATGGAAGGTCTCACCTGGTGCATTCACCGGTTTGTGATGCACGGATTTTTATGGAGCCTGCATAAAGATCATCATGAAAAAGAGCCGGGCTTGTTTGAAAAAAATGATGCATTTTTTCTGATTTTTGCAATACCTAGCTGGTTGTTTATTATGCTGGGCGTTATGTATCATGCTTATTGGTCAATAGCAATCGGCACGGGGCTTACTTTATATGGCATTGCATATTTTTTAGTACACGATGTTATTATTCATCAGCGGCTTAAATGGTTTACAAGGAGTAATAACAGCTATGTACGCACCATCCGTTGGGCACATAAAATGCACCATAAACATCTGGAGAAGGACAATGGAGAAAGCTTTGGATTTCTTTGGGTAGCAAAAAAATACTGGGATAAAGTGCAGGCCGATAAGAAAAGGAATGAAAAAGTAGATATAAGAGAAACAGCTTCGGCTTAAAATGCTTAATAATTTTACTGTCAGTCTGAGCTTGTCGAAGACGGCATGAATAAAAATAAAGCATGTTTTAATTGTAACCCGCCTTCGACAAGCTCAGGCTGACAGCTATCCTACACCATCATAATTAAGCAGCACATTTATAAATTTGAATCCTCACTACACATATTTTCTCATACTTGCTGCATCACTTGCCGGCCCGCTTGCATTAAGTTTTGATAAAAAAGTAGCCTTTTATAAAAACTGGAAATATGCTTTCCCTGCAATGATCATTCCGGCATTGCTGTATATTGGTTGGGATATTTACTTTACTGAAAAGGGAGTGTGGAGTTTTAATGAATCCTATATCACCGGTATTAAACTGTATAACCTGCCGCTTGAAGAAGTGCTTTTCTTTTTTATAGTTCCTTATTGTTGCATTTTTATTTATGCCTGTATCAGGTCTTACTTCCCAAGTCTTGTAAATAAAAAAAGTGCAGACATATTTTTAATAATATTGGCTGTCGGGTTATTTGTAACAGGGATAATTTATAGTGATAAATATTATACCAGTTGGACATTCATCTTCACCGGGGGTTTTATTATGTTGCTATATTCAGTTCGAAATTTTTTTAAAAATTTTGATGCTTTTTCTTTTTTAGTAGCATATGCTATCTGCTTAATCCCTTTCTTAATTGTTAATGGATTTCTAACTGCAATACCTGTAGTGCAATATAATGATGCAGAAAATCTGGGCATTCGGATTTATACCATTCCTTTTGAAGATGCTTTTTATGGCATGCTGCTGGTACTGATGAATATTGTGTTGTATGAGAAAGTGAAAAGTAATTAATTGCAGAATTTTATTGGCGATTTATATCGGTTGTTTCGCATTGTGGAAATGTACCTGAAAATGCCTGAACCAAAGCTGCTTTAACAGGTTGTTCATTCTCAAAAATTTTTGTCCAAACTGACCCAAACCCAGTAGCAGTTGCAGTATTTGTTATTGAAAGAATATAATCATTTGGCCTTCCTTTGTTGATGTAATAAAGCAATGAGTCTTCAGCTTTTCCAAAAGCCTGACCTCTTTTTATCCATCTTCTATCAGCTTCTGTTGCAGAAGTTCCATATCTTCCAATGCCAGTAAGTAAAAAAGTATTTTCAGCAAACACTCTGTTGACCGATGGGTGCAGATTAGCTTTGACTGTAACAACTCCTAGTGGGTGGAAGTCAAATAATAAAGAGGTGTTATTTAAATCAGGCCAGTAGTAATCAGCTATGATTATTGGGACATCCCCTTTTATACTATTGCAATTAATACATGCTAAAAGAAAATTATCCCAACTCAACATTAAATTTTGATTATGACTTTTAGGTTGAACATGCTCTACTGCAAGATTTGTTATTTGATTTTCACAATAGGAACAGAAATCCCCGATTCTAAAAATTAAATAATGCCTGGCTTCTCCATATGCAGCAAAAAGAATATCACTATTGTTATTATCCTGAGGGCAATTACCTTTTAATATTGGTCTCATTTATTTGTCAAAATATGTTGAAAAGATTCAAGGTATGTTACATAAGCAGGGTCGTCATAAAAAGGAAGCATTAATTTATCAAGTTTTTCCTTTATAGTATTTACTTCATTGGGGTTATCTTTTTCTTTGCCTTCTATAATTAATTTGTAATACTCATCTGCTACCTTTTTCATTTTTAAAAACCTTTCGCTTCTATTTGATTCTTTTATTCCCATTTCACCTTCAACAATGTCTTCTAAACCTATTTTTAAATAATCATCATCCATATTTTTACCTTCCAAATCAGTTAATTCATTATTTGTTAAACTTTGAACAATAAAAGGAGAATGTGTGGTAGTTATAAATTGAATTTTAGGAAATGTTTCCTTTAGCTTATTTACAATAGTTCTTTGCCATTTTGGGTGAAGATGTAAGTCTAATTCATCAATTAATACAATTCCTGAACTTTGGTTTGTAGCTTCTAATTCTAGATAAGGATTTAGTAAAACACATCTGTAAGCGATGTCGGCTACAATTCCCACAATATTTCTTTGTCCATCGCTTAAATAGTTAAAAGGTAAAACCTCTTTTTCGCTAGTGGACTTTACTGCCATCAATTGGTCTTCCGCTACTCCAAAAAAAATAGTTTCCCAACCTTCTAGACAATTTGCAACTGCTCTTTTTATTACCTGAGTTCTCCATTTAGAGGTTTCATTTCCTTGTAATAACGAAAGTTCCATTGTTTTAAACCATGAAGCAAATCTTTTGATACTTGAAGTGGAATCAAGACAATTGTAATAACCTTCATATCGTGAACCTTTTGGGAGAGTTTTTAGGCTTTTAGAAGGCTCGCTAAATAGACGACCACAACCTAAATAATCAAAAACCGGGAGTTGTATATTTTTACCACCATTTTCTGAAAGAACCGAAAAGTGGCTTTTTGCAATTCCCCTAATCTGTTTGTCATCACCTTGCATAAAACCAAAATCCCAATGAGATTTCTTAATAACCCATTCTAATGGCCTGCTATCAATTTCACCATGTATAATCAAAGATGTTTTAGTCTTTTTTTCAATACTATGCCCAAAGCTTTCAACTCTTACGTCTTCTTTTCGAATTGGCCTTACATTCCTTCCTTGACTTATTGCTACATAAGGGTTTATTGAAGCCGCCAATGCTTCTAAAACAGAGGTTTTACCGGAGCCATTTTCTCCAATTAAAACGTTGAATGATGAGTTAAATTCAAAAGTTTTATCCTCAATCCCCCGGAAGTCTATTATTCGTATTGAATTTATGTGCATTTTTATAAAGTTAAAATTTGCTTTCTTAGCGGTTTAAATTTAGTAACGAATATAGCTATAAGTCATCTAAAATCACAGGCTTTTTGAAACCAATTATCAGCTTAATGCCTTTGCAACTTTCCACTCCCCGTCATCGGCAACGACTCCACAACTTTTAATCGCTGCGGTGCTTTAAAAGCCGAAAGCCTTTTTTTGCAATAAGTTAAAACATCTTCTACATCAATTTTTGCGCCTTCATTTAAAACAACTTCGGCTACAATAATTTGCCCAAGTAATGGATGTGGACTGCTGCTGATACGTGCCTGTTTAATTTCCGGTATCATTTCCAGCACCGCTTCTACTTCCTCAGGAAAAACTTTTAGTCCCGAAATATTGATCACTGATTTTGAACGCCCTTCAATTTTAATTAAACCATCGTCAGCTTTAGAAGCATAATCAGCGGTTAAAAAATAACCGTTTTGTAAAATAGCATCACGCAGTTGAGGGGGAACCAGGTAAGCATCAAACATGCCCGGCCCTTTGATGCCTAAATTTCCAAGCTGGCCATTGGGTAACGGGTTATTCTTTTGATCCAGTATATCAACCGTGTAACCAGGTTGAGCATATCCAACGGCTTCGGGATGTTCAGCCGACTTCACAAAGTTTAACATAGGTAAGCCAATTTCAATAATACCATAAGCCTGGCTTACATCCAGTTTAAATCTTTCTTTAAATGCTTTGCATACATCCAGACCAATAGCCGCAGAAGTAGAGATCACTTTTTTTAATGAGGGCATTTGTTCTGTTCCTGCATCATTAGCCAATAACCTGATTTGAACCGGTGAAGCATACAATAAAGTACCATGGTGTTGATTGGT
>JBKJLT010000297.1:0-10956 GCA_046596765.1 Ferruginibacter sp.
CTGGTGGCAAATTTAAAACCTGATAGTTTTTTAAATGACAACCTTAAAGCACTGGTAACAGATACCCAAACGCCCTGGGAAGATACCATTAAAACATCGGTGGTAAATGCCTTAACCGGTTTTTATACAGACGATATTGACTTTAGCAAAAAGAGTATGATTAATTATTTTCAGGAAGGGCTGCAGCCGGAGTACCGGTATTTTACCAAATTTCACAATCAAAAAAACAAGGCAAAAAACTACAGCATAAAATTTGTAAAAAACTTTGCAGAAATAGAAGCCGCCATTAATGGAGATGGCACAACCATCTGCATTATAAACAGTATTGAAGGTGCGCATACACTGGCCAGCCAGGTACCCAATATGGCTTTTCTTAAAAGAGATCAGGGCATGGGGCATAAAAAGGATCCGGCAGATTTTACCCGGTTGATAGAATATGTAAATAATATTGCAGCCATTAAACAATGGGAGTTTCCACCTTTCTTTATTTCGCTCAATCATCATTTTTGGAACGGGCTGGGCGGCCATGCCAAGAGCCTGATGAAACTGATAGGCACTATTGTATCGCAGGCAGAAGGATTAAATACAGGGCTAAAAGGAATGGGAGAAGAAGTGATAAAGTTATTGCTAAAAAAAACCAATGGCCCCAGGATACTTATAGACATTAAACATATGAGCCCCCTCTGCAGAAAAGAATTTTATGCTTTTATAAAAATGGAGTACTGGGATAAAAATGACAAGTTCCCATTGGTATGCAGCCATACCGGAGTGGTAAGCAAGTGCAGAACATTAGATGCCTTGATGCAGCAGGAGGATGATAAGGAACTGCACAACAACAGCAATTACCTGCACGAAAACAGCATTAATCTTTGCGAAGAAGATATAAAGATCATTGCAGAAACTAACGGCCTCATAGGCATTCAGTTGGATGAAAAAAGGGTGGCGGGTAATACCATTATTACTATTATAAAAAACAATAAGCAACTGGGCAGTGCTGATCTTCGGATGCAATATGTAAAAGTTTTGTTTGCCAATTTACTGGAAGTGGTAAAAACAGTAAATAGCAAAAAAGGTTGGGACCTGCTGAGCATTGGCAGCGATTATGATGGGCTTATAAATCACCTTGACTTTTATCCCACTGCTGCGGAGATGCCGGTTTTAAGAAATGATATGCTTGAGTTTTTAAAAAAGCCACAAGAAATTTCGCAGCCCGGTTTTAATTATAGTGTGCCGTTGCCTGAAATAAAAAGATTGATGTTTGGATTGACGGCGGCAGAAATTACTGATAAAATATTTGCAGAAAATGCAATGATTTTTTTTAGGAATAATTTTAAGAGATAGTTTTTGGGAGACCTGCTGATGAAATTATTCCTCGGCAGAAAAGTATAAAAATACGATGCGTATTCAGTCCTTAATATTCCCCAGGCAATTCTTCTACATCTTCCGGGAGGCTAAGCCTGTATTAGTTGCCGGCAAATTCAATATGCTTCACATTTTTTAAAAAAACTCTGTAAACATCCTTTTCAAAATCAGTTGTCTTTAACATCAACCGGTAGAATGATGGATATGTTTTTTCTTTTTCACTTGTTCCTTCCTTGTGGATGGGACTACAGACGGAACAGTTAGCTTATATGAAAATGGGCGTTTCTGGCAATGGTTTCTGAAGCAACATTCGCAATGGGGGCTTGCTTCCTGCAGGTAAAATAGCAAAAATAAAATGTTGATTTAGATGGAGAAATGAATTTCATTTTAAAACCAGTAAAAAGCAGCCATAATAATTATGCAACAAAAAATTATAAGCTTACAACTTTTATTCATTCCGGTTAAAACTTACAGCGATAACTTTATAAAACAAATAAGGTACGGCTCTGCTCAAAAAGGGGAAATAAGCTGTAGAAATTTTACAGCAAAAAACTGTGCCTTTGGTTTATTAAAATCACTTCCTAATTTGCAATCAATGTGTTAATATTCTGGCACGGTTTTAAAGCCTGTAATTGCAAATGAGCATAAAATGAAAAAGCAAACAAATATTTTTGTAACCAATAATCAAAAAATTACATATACTTCCATAAGGAAAAATGAGGCAGGTAAAAAAACAACCCGATATATTTACACAGAAAATGACCTGGGTGAAGGATTGCTGGATATGGGTGTTACCCCTACTTATACAGTAGGTCAACCCGTAGCCTACAACAATTAATAGCTACACAACTATTCCTTTCTGCGTGAGGCAAAAATGTATCATTCTCTTTTACATCAAAACATAGTGTGGCAAGGGTTGGTTCCTTCTTTTAAGACAGATATGCACATATTTGGACAATGGCTGGATTTGTATTATTTGGGGGAGGCGTTTGAAGTATAAATTCATCACGAAAAAGCACAAAAAAGCCGGAGCAGTTCCGCCCTTTTTAATACAATATGTTACTTTTTTGGGGGTTGTTGCCTCGTCCTTCCTGATGAGCTTCCATTTGTACTTGTGCCATTGATTGGCCTGTTTATTCCTTTTGCCATAATTAATATTTTAGTTATCAAACGTACCTGGTTATTTGTACCCCTGAGCAAATATTTCCCATGTTTTTGGTAACTTTTCAACATTCAATTTCTTTTTACTCGCCAATAAAGAATTTATGCAAAAAGAGCTTCTTGCTGAAATAAAGGAATTAAAAGCTGCCATTAGCACGCTCATCGGAACCTCTGATTTACTTCCTGAAGAACAATTTTCAAAGGAAGCATTAAACAAGGCTGCAAAACAGTTTCAAAAACTAAGTATTGAAAGAGGAGAATGGGTAAACGATAGCGATATAACCAAATACATAAAGAATGCACATTATCGTGCGGGAACTTTTATTATACGGGAATTTAATTTTACTAACTACTTTAAAAGTGGCCGCACTTTCTTTTTTAATAAAAAGGATCTAATTGCTTTAGCCAAAGAATTAAAAGATCGAAATGTTAATCTCGGAAGCTATATGGAGTATATAGATGACCAGGTAAGATTTAAAAAAAAACTTGCAAATGCTGCTGAAAACAATAAGGGTAAAAGCAAAAAGAAGTCGTTTAATATTCCTGCTGATCTAAAAGATTTTAATACTTCTCCTGTCAAAATGCCTTCAGCGGATATTATTCGGGAAGATATTAAACGGTTAAAAGAAGATTTTTTTCAATACAAAATTTCGGATTACGTTGACATATTCAAAGACAATTATGCCATGATGAAGCACATATATTGGTTTGAAAAATACCTTGAACCAGGGTTAAAGAAAAGATGCAGGAAATGGTGTGAGGACTTTAATTATGCAAACCACGCTATAGAAGAAGTTACAAAGAAAAAGGAAACCTTTATTCCAGTTCAGGAAGATGACATGATCCAACTATGAACCTCTTCTACTTTTTTCAATTTTTAAAACTTCTGATTCCAGGTACATTGCTTTTTTTCTACCTTTTACAAGTTGAGGTTTTACAATCCCCTCGTTAATAGCTTTTATAAAGGTAGCATTGCTGACACCAGTCATTTTTAAAGCGCCTTCCTTGGTTAGTAATTGATCTTTTTGTAATTCATTTTTTAGCTCCTCCTTTATAATGGATCGTAGCTTTTCAAAAAATTCTTCCGGTTTAATGCCGTAAAGTAATAGAGATTCCATATTTTTTATTTAGAGAGCAAAGGTCGTTGTTAAAACGTTTTCTTTAATTATCGGCTCAGTTAAGTATAAAATCGGCTCAAATCGTATCACTACTTGTTATTATCGTATATTTATCGTATAATTGCGTATCAAATCGTATCATAGCAATGCCAAATTTAATTTATACTTTTTTGTTTGCCCCAGACTGGATGCAATTAACCAATGAGATCAGCTTAATAGATCGGTTTGATGCTTCATGGGGAACTATTGAAAAAAGAGAAGGTCAAACGCTGAAGCAGTTGAAACCTATTGCTACAGTACGGAGTGTAGGCGCATCTACCCGAATTGAGGGCTCAAAAATGACGGACGATGAAGTAGAAGTGCTGATAAAAAATCTTGCTATCTCAAAATTAGAAGAGCGGGATCAGCAGGAAGTAGCAGGTTATTATGAAACACTGGAACAAATAGCTGAATCTTTCAGGGATATAGAGGTTACCGAAAACAACCTGAAACACATGCATAACCTGCTGATGAAATACAGCGAAAAGGATGTATGGCACAGGGGAAATTATAAACAACACAGCAATGTGGTTGAAGCACAAAATCCGGATGGCTCAAAGCACGTGATCTTTCAAACCACAGATCCTGGCTTTTCCACTGAAGAAGCCATGAGTAAATTAATAACATGGTATAAGTCGGATAAACAAACGCACCCGTTGATAAAGTCGGCTGTATTTATTTATGATTTCCTAAGCATTCACCCTTTCCAGGATGGCAATGGAAGATTTAGCCGTTTATTAGGAACGTTGTTACTTTTAAAGGCTGGGTATTCATGGATTCAGTATATGAGCTTTGAACATGAAATTGAAAGCAGGAAATCGGAATATTACAGCATACTCATGCAATGTCAGCGACAAAGACCCGGAGAAGATGTTTACCCCTGGGTAATGTTCTTTTTAGATTGCATGAAGAATATACAAAAATTGTTGATGGACAAACTGGAAGTTCAAACTAAATCTGAAAAGCTGTCCCAAAGAGAGAAAAAAATATATTCTTTCATTGAAAACCATCCAGGCTCTAAATCGGGTGAAATAGCCGAAAAGCTAAATATCCCCTTATCAACTGTGAAAAGAACACTGACTGATATGGTTAAAAATAAATTGCTGGTATTGAATGGGGCCGGCGCAGGAACCAGTTATAATATAGAGGGCACTGCTTCCATAAAGAAAGATGTCGCCATACGTTTTACAAATGCTGAGAGAAAAAAAGAATTCGTTATTAAAAATCAGAGCGCATTTATCGAAATAAAAAAGATCATTCTTACGCCTTTGTTTGATTGGTCGCATCCAGATGAATGGGGAGGGCGGCTTGCAAGAACTGGTTTATACCTGCAGGTTACCTGTTCAAATAATAAAGGAACGATGGTTAAGTCTTCGTCTTATCCAATTTCTCCAGGCTCACATCATTATCAGCCTGTCTTTTTATTAAATCAACCCATTGATATTCCGCGAAATTTTTGGGACGACACGCTTTATAAATCAGAATACCCTATTCAGGTTACAATAGAGCTGTTAAGCTCAACACCGGATTTTGATTTTGACGTGATGCTGGTGTATGATGAAGGATGATAAAAAATTGGGATGCTTAACATTTTGTGGTTGATTATTATTCCCCGCAGATATTGCGGACTAACCTCTTCTTTTAAGACAGATATGGACATATTGAAGAATGGCCATTAGTAATACTCTTTTATATAATCATAAGCTCTATTAAATAAATCTTCATCTTTTATCTGATATTTAGTCCAAAGAACTTTTCGTAATTCCCGTTTTACTTCCCGTTCGCCAACTGTTGAGTTTTGCCAGCCGTCAAAGCGAACAACTCTTACAATTTCGTCAATATCGTTTACAATACGTTCAACTATTGCTGGCGTGGTGTCGGTTTTAAGTTCAAGGAATAATTCGGTCAATGCAGCTTTTGCATTTTTTTGTTCTGTAACTGGCTCTGTTTCTTTCTCTGCTTGCAAAGTTTCTTTAGCTATTTGGCAAAGTTCTTTGATGAATTCAATTGAGTTTATCAATCCTTTCTCTGCTTTATCCCGAATTGCTTCCAGTCTTTCACTTAGTCTTTTGAATGTTGGATTGTTAACGTGTTTGTTTAAGCGACTGATAAGAATTATCAAAACCTTTTCGGCTTGCTTCGGGTCTTTTTTGTTCATTAAATCGTCAATCACTTCTGCATTCAAAATCATTTCTTCCATTTCGTGATTGATACCCGAAACATGTATGTGCTCATGTATGAGTGCAGTTGTTTGTGCACCCAAGGCATGCCACAACAATCTTCCGTTGTCGTCTGAGGCTGGTTTTACCGAAGTGTAAACCTGCGACAACCATTTATAATCTTTTTCAAATTGATTTAAAACAGGGTCAGGTGATAAGGCTTCCCACAATTTTGTCAGGCTGCTGAAATCTTTTGCAAAAGCATCTCTCTTTTCGTTAGTGTTAATATAGTCTTGTGCTTTTGATAATCCTTCAAAACCCGAAAGCGTTCTATCAACGCCAAGAAAGTGATTCAAACATTTCTCCATCCATTCAGGAAGTTTGTCTTTCAATTCCTGCAAGTTGGTAATTACTAGTTTTACACTTTCTTCATCAAATGCAAGGGCTTTTGCAGTATCATCAAACACACCAAAATAATCTACAATTCTGCCGAATGTTTTATTTGGGAATAATCGATTGGTTCTGCAAATTGCTTGCAACAGCGTATGGTCTTTAAGCGATTTGTCCAAATACATAGTTTGCAATATCGGTGCATCAAAACCAGTCAATAATTTGGCTGTTACAATCAATAATTTCAAAGATGAATCAGTATCGTTGAATTTCTCCACCACCTTTTCTTGTTTGTCTTTGTCCATTGCCCACTTTTGTTTGAAATCAAACTCATCATTAGCCGATGAACTGATAACAACTTCGCTGGATTCTGGAGTAAGCAATTTGTCTAATTCTTCTTTATATTGAATACAAGCATATCTGTCAGGAGTTACAATCATCGCTTTCAAACCTTCCGGTTCAACATGGGCTTTGAAATGTTCAACAATGTCGGTTGCTATTTTATTTACACGTTTAGGAGCTTTTAAAAATACATTCATTTTCGATGCCTTTTCGCTCAAAGTGTTTCTATCCTCTTCGCTAAGGTCATTCGTTAATTCTTTAAATGCAATATCTAATTCTTCCTTTTTTATGTGATACTCAGGTAAACGTGGCTCAAAGTGTAAAGGCAAGGTGGCGTTGTCTCTGATACTTTCCTGAAACGTATAACGACTCAAATAGCCTCCATTGTCTTGTTCTGCACCGAATGCCCAAAATGTATTTTTATCGGCTTTATTTATCGGCGTTCCAGTTAACCCAAAAAGAAAAGCATTAGGCAAAGCGTTCCGCATTTTACGGCCCAAATCACCTTCTTGTGTCCGGTGAGCTTCGTCCACCATCACAATAATGTTTTCTCTTTTGTTCATGTCTGGATAGGCATCTTTGAATTTGTGCACCATCGTAATGATGATTTTTCTTGTATCATGTTCCAATAGCTTGTGAAGTTCTTTTATGCTATCGGTGGTAATCATATTAGGAACTTCGGCTGTGTTGAAAGTAGCGGTGATTTGTGTATCCAAATCCACCCTGTCCACTACAATCATAACCGTGGGATTATTCAGGTCTTGTTGCTTTCTCAATTTTTGAGCAGCAAACAACATCAACAACGATTTTCCTGAACCTTGAAAATGCCAAATCAATCCTTTCTTAATTTCTCCTTCTCTTACTCTTTGCACAATGGCGTTGGCCCCTTCGTACTGCTGATAGCGACAAACAACTTTTATCTTTTTCTTTTCACTATTGGTTGCATAAACGTTGAAGTATTGCAGGATATCAAGTAATGTAGATGGCTTTAATAAATGAGTTAATTGTTTAGCAACATCGTGTAAACCTATAAAGCTACTCAGTTCATCCTTTTCATCTTCTAACCGCCATGGAGCCCAAAATTGCAAAGGTGTTCTTACCGCACCAATAAAAACATCTCTCCCTTCAGTAGCAAAAGAAAACACATTAGGGACAAATAATTGCGGAACGGCATTTTCATAAATCTCTTTTATATCGTGAGCTCCGTCAAACCAGGTAATCGCTGGCCTCACTGGAGTTTTGGCTTCGCCTACTACCAAAGGAATTCCGTTGACAAACATAACGATGTCGGGAATTTTAGTTTCTCTGGCTCTTATCTTATATTGATTGCAAAGAACGAAACTGTTGTTCTTTAAAACTTCAAAATCTATTAAACGAATGGCAACATGTTCGTTGTTTTTTCCAATAGGAAGCGTTACTTCATTGCGAAGCCATTTGGCAAATTCTTCGTTGGCTCTTACCAAACCGACATTGTTTACGGTGATAAGAATCGCTCTAAGTTTATGAATAACCTCATCTGCTTTATCAGGTTGAGCAGCAATATCAGGATTGAGGCGGCAAAGAGATTCTTTCAAATCCCTTTCTACAAAAACTTCTGTAATGTCTCTTTGTAATAAATCTGCCTGTACATATTTCCACTTTACCGTGTCGTATTCAACAGCGTCTTCTTTGACTATATTCCCTTGCACGGCATTTAGGTTCACCCCTGTAAGTTGGTGAATGATAAAATGCTCTACGGTATTTTGTTCGTTGAAGGCCATTTAGATTATTCTATTTTAATTACATCACTCACTCTGAGAATAAAGCCGGTTGCATCTTCAAATCGCTGGCTAAAATTTTTACCACCAGCTTTGAAATGAGGTCTTTGCTTATTACCGATATGTCCGTAAAGCCTTGTGTAAGCTGCAATATTTGCATCTCTTTTGAAAAGGGTAATTGTATTTACGAGTTGGTCTCTTGCCTTCCCAGCCCATCTACCTCCATCTCGGTCTTTTAATTCAATGAACGTAAGAACATTATCATAAGTAATCATTGATTCACAACGTTCACCTTCAGATCCTGGAATTCCCAAACAGTCATCAATTGCGGTATGTGTGATTTGCTTCGCATTTGCGTTATCCACCCAAACATGCCAATCATCCGAATTTGCAAATGAAAGGGTGGCAGGCGGGGCATCGTAAATTCCAAAAACAATCTCATTAGTTTTGCTTTGGCATTGTGCCTGAAAAAAATCTATCGCCATCCTTTTTCGATTTCTTGTAATTGAGCAAATAATTCATTCGATTCTTCAAGTTCATTGTTCAAATCATTGTCATCAGATGGCAAACCTTTGTAGTTTTCCAACTTTTTTATAGTCCCGTTCTTCTCATTCATCTCATAAATCACTAAATCGTCAGCTTTAACCGTTGAGTCAAGTGGAACAATTTCAGCTAACTTCTTTTTTGAAACATCTGACTTCAAGTTTAAATTCACCATTTCAGCTTTTACTGCCAAAGTCAAATAGTTTATTAGATATGGACTATGCGTAGTCATTATCAATTTATTACCGTCGTTCACATTATTAAACTTTAATAAACTGTGCAACATTTGGTGTTGCGATGAAGGGAATAAATTTTGTTCTGGCTCTTCTACAATATTTAGAAATGATTTGCTTATAAATTTCGATTTCACATTTTCAACTTGTAATACTTTTTCATCATTCGTTAATCTTTTAGCATTCATAATATCAATGATTTGCCTATTCGCCTTCAATTTTTGATCTACACTAACTGTGTCAGCATTTAAATCATTTTCAACTTTTGAGATTAGATCTGATAAATTGTTAGACACTAAAAACAAGGGCACCAAAGACTGAAATCCACTTGAAGCTGCTAAAATATTAATGCTATATTCTGAATTGTAAATAACCCCCGCTTCATTATTACTATCATATTTATAGAAAACTTCATTAATTGGCAATTTAATCCCATTACTTCCTACATATTCTTGTGCTTTTCTTAATTCCTCTGCAAATTCAAATAAAGGTTCAGGCAATCCTCTCACACTATTGGCTCCTTTAATTACACTTAAAAAATTCCTCTCGGCTGGTACGTACATAATCTTAGGAACAGTGTATTTATGAGTATCATTTTTTTTGATTATAGGGAACGGTTTTTGTGGATTTTCTCCAGGTTGAAATTGAATGCTATACATATCACCCTGATATTCTATAACCGTATTATCTTTGAAATACCCTTTTAAATTTTGGTATATAAAATATTGCTCAAAATCATTTCGAGACATTGTTTCGTCAAAATCACCTCGGTTTAGCGCTTTTTCAACCCATGTTAACGTCGAGATTACTTTCGCTAAGGTGCTTTTACCACTTGCCTGGTTACCAATAAACATGGTAACTTTTTTGACATCAAACCAGCCATCATTTCCCTGATAGCCTTCTTTGATGGGGCCGAAATTTTTTATTTTTATTTTACTCATAATATCAATTAATGCACTAATGCAAGTTAATTATTCTTAAGATATTCGTCCAACCATTTAAAAGTGTTCAAATAAGTACTATAGTTTTCTCTGATATATTTATGCGAAAGGTAAATTGTCTTTTCATTTTTCGACATTTTAAACTCTCCGGATCTGTTTAATTTTTCAGAAGGTATCAGATAAAATTTGGCAGGGGTATTTACATCTGATATATTCCCTTCAAATCCTACCAAAGCATAAAAAATATTAGGCAAAGAAGGTAATATACCGCTATTGCCAATCATCCAATCATTGTTTTTATTTACTCCTTTTACTTCCATCACACAAATAGCACCTTTGTCTGTCTTAACAATTATATCTACACCTTTCTTGTTGCCTAATGACAGATAAGCATCTTTACCGGCACGACAAAGCAAACTCATCATCAGATATTCTGAAGCAAGGTTTGTGTTGTAATTTGAATCACCACTTCTTTTTGTCATTTTAGTCAAATTTTTTACCCCAATATTTCATTCAATAATTTCTGCTTCAAATGCTTCAAGGTTATTTTTTGTTGTTTGAGTTGTTTAAGTGTTGTTTGCAATTGTGTGAATACTTCCAATATCTTTTCCTGTGTTTTTAAATCAGGAATTGAAACTTCTAACTCTGCTAAGTCTTTCCATTTGGTTCTTGGTGAAAGTGAGCCTGCTGAAGTGCTTACTGCATGATTGATAAAAGCATCAGATGAAATATAAAACGGCAATAATTCTTGCAGCATCTTTTTTGCTTTGGCTCTTATTACTAAAATATCACCAGAACAAATGCCATCAAAATCTGCAACGGCAACCTTCTTTAAATAGGCTCTGCGCTTGCCAAACAATACATCTCCTTTAGCAAAGCGTTTAGTAAAGGTTGTTCCATTTGCAATTTCG
>JBKJLT010000461.1:0-30277 GCA_046596765.1 Ferruginibacter sp.
GCAGCGCCATCGTTCATGGTAGATGCGTTTGCCGCTGTTACCGTTCCATCTTTCTGGAAAGCACCTTTCAGGGTAGCTATCTTATCAAACTTTACATTAAAAGGTTCTTCATCTTTAGCAAACATAACCGGGGCTCCGCTGCGTTGTGGTATTTCAACCGGTACAATTTCATCAGCAAATTTTCCTGCTTCTGTAGCCGCCTGGCTGCGTTTGTAACTTTCAATGGCAAATGCATCCTGCTCTTCACGTGTAACGCCGCAGGTTGATGCACAAAGCTCAGCGGCATTGCCCATCGCTTTACCATCATACACATCTGTAAGGCCATCTTTTGCCAATCCATCAATCAATTGTGTATTACCGTATTTGTTTCCCCAGCGCATGCTATCCACATAAAAAGGAACATTGCTCATACTTTCCATACCACCGGCAACAACAATATCGGCATCGCCCAGTAAAATACTTTGTGCGGCCTGTGCAATGGCCTTCATGCCGCTGGCGCAAACTTTATTTATGGTTGTGCAGTTTACCTCGTTGGGTAAGCCTGCAAATTTTGCAGCCTGGCGTGCAGGTGCCTGTCCCAGGTTTGCCTGTATAACAGAACCCATCAACACATCGTTTACCAATTCGGGCTTTACGCCTGCTTTTTCGAGTGCTCCCTTAATAGCAATGGCACCTAATTGTGTAGCTGTAAATCCTTTTAAAGAACCGCCAAAACTTCCAGTCGGTGTACGTACGGCCGAAATAATATATACTTCTGTCATATAGCTTTAAATTTTAGACCGCAAAGGTAAGAAGATTGAATTTAGGTGTAATTGCTTATTATAGAAAGCAACAAAAACATACAGATTTCTGAAGTTTTGAAAACTTAGGAAGGCTCTAGTTTAAGGCCGGGACTTGGGCAAGCCCTGAACTCGCCGCCTACTTGTGGAGTGCTTTAAGTGCTCATAATTCCCTTCGTAGTACCGCGAGTTACTGAAAGCCACAGCGCAGAAAATCCAAGCAGAGACTCGCCGGAAAAATAAAGAGTGGCAGTTGTAAGTGCAGGTTCATTTATACGCCTGTGTTCCATGCCACCGTACGGAACCCAATGGCTTTTTGCGGAGTACTTTAAGTTCTCACAACTCGCTTGTAACATGACGTGTAATGCGGTGTTATTGGTTTCATTTTTGGTTACTTTAATGAAGCTTTTCGCATGTTACAGTACCGTTTACATTCTTTTCCTATTCATATTTGTACCTTCAAACCATTGAACGGTACTACCACTTACGGGGTCAGCAGTCATTGTTATGCCCGTCACTTTAATAAACTGCCATATTTTGTTTTCTTCTGCCATTATTATCTAATTTGATACCAGTTTGTTCCATCGCTTTGAATTTCAATAGAATTAGTACTTAATACATTTGTTGAAGCACTACCGTTTCTCTGAATATAACTACTGCATGTTACGTCCGTTACTGTTTGATTTATTATACTGTAAATTCTTCGAGCATTTGTAGAGCCTGCTGCCGGGAATGTAATTGTTGGCGTACCGCCTGTAATTATTACCGTATGATGTGTTGCATCTAAAGTCAGGTTGGATGTAGTGGTTGTGATAGCTGTAGCGAATGAACCGGAAACATCTAATTTTGAGTTAGGTGATGTAGTTCCTATCCCGACATCACCAGTTGCATTTTCAACATAAAATAACACAGCACTGCCATCCTTTTTATAAATATTAAAGCCGGTTGCATTTGAATAAAACCCACCTGATATTAATCTTGATGAACCGTCAATAGCGAATCCAGCATTTGTATTTATAAACCCATTTGCATTTATCGGAAACCCTATGTCTGTAGTTGTATTTACTAATAAATTGCCATCCTTTATTAGTACATTGCCATTCCCCTTAAACCTAACATGTTCTGCAAGAACTCCGGCATTTATTGTCTTCATTATCAAATCGCCTGTTTCTAAGCCTACTGTTCCGTCAATTAATACAGCAGATTGTTGCGCAAATGTTGCTGCATTGGCTCCCTGCCTGTACACCCAATCTATTTTTCCGAAATTACCTGTTGATGGCCTGTCATTGACTGTAGTTGATAGCAATTCTAAAGCAGCATTGATACTGTCTTTATCAGTAACAGACAACCGCCCTTTATTATAAATATCACTCGCCCCGATTGCCACCCTTGCGTCCTCCCTAAATTGAATTGTACCTACCCCTGCGCCTGCTTCCGCTGTTGGTTTAAAAGTGTGTACCCCGTTCCACTGCCAATTCATATTAGTCAAAGTATTTTCATTACTTTTTTTGGCTGTAAAAAACATAGGTCGATAGTGCCCACCATCTTTGCCATAAAATCTTAAATAAGCCTCTATTATAGTATCCGGCGATTCCTTCCAGTTTGATTCTAATTGAAATCCCCATTGTGCCTTAGTTGCATCGTCTACGCTATCACCGACGTAATTATGTCCAATCATAAAAACATCGTTTCTTAATGTATTCCCTGCATCGAAGAAAGAAAAAACCCCACTATGCCATTTAGAAGTACCGCCTTTTGTAGAGTAGTTTATAAACTTATTATTTACCCCCTGCAACCCGATGTTTATATCACCTGCATTTGTAACCGAACTGTCAGTACTATTAGCAAACATACTGCTATTCCCCAACGTAGTTCCATTTGGTGTCCATTTAGGTATGTAGTTAAGGGTTCCTGAACCTGAGATACCGCCGCCTGATGGAGTTGCCCATGTAGCTAATCCTGCTGCATCACTTGTTAATACTTTACCAGCACCCTGTGAGCCATCAACTATTTTGACTGTACCGTTAATGTGTAGGGTTGCATTGGGTGTTGATGTACCTATACCTACGTTGCCTCCAATTGGTTGTAATGCCAAAGGGTCAGCAAGGGTACCATTATGGCCCGATTGAATCCATCCTGCATTACCGGGCGAATCCATTTTTCCAAAATCAATACCTTCATTAGTGTTAATACCAATTCTGAATATGCCGGTAGAAGCGTTACCGGGTATCGAAGGACTATTGACTGTGCCCGAAATATGCAATCTACTTACAGGGATTGTGGTGCCAATACCTACATTTTGTGAATAAGCACTGGATATAAACAAGGAAAGGATGATAAAATGGGAGAAAAAAGTTTTCATTTTACTTTAATTAAATTAGTAAATATTTCAGTGGTTATTCTATGAACGCTAACGAGAGTTTGTGAAAAACCTACCGCTCTATCCCAAATATACATACAATGTAAATAGCGTCAAAAGCAGCGTAAAATTTGCTAAAATCATACATGAATTACATTTTAAGATTGCACCCTCGCAAAATCAAAATCCAGTTAAAGAAAAGTAGAAATTAGCAAACGACTTTCCCAATTATATTCATAATAGTTCGTCTTTTTACGAAATTGGACTAGTAAAGCTGCTCCCTAAAAATTTCCGAAGAGTTTAAAACTTCGGAAGGCTTATCAATCACTTTTTATACATTTCATCAAGCCTCGGCCTCAACCTTTTCTTACTTTTATTAAACACCATCATGCCTTTATCGATGCCTTTGCGCAATTCTACCTGCTCTTGTAAAGGCAGATTATAAATTGTCTGGCATTCAACTGTACAGCAGCCATCAAACTGTTTCGCACAATCATCGCACTGAATAAATAATAAATGGCAGCCATCGTTTTTGCAGTTGGTATGTGTATCGGCAGGTTTGCCGCACTGGTGGCATTTAGCAATCACGTCTTCTGTAATGCGCTCTCCCAGCCTGTCGTCAAAAACAAAATTTTTGCCAATGAATTTTGTTTCAAGTCCGGCAGCTTTTGCTTCACTTGCATAATTAATAATGCCGCCTTCTAAATGATATACATGGTTAAACCCATGGTGCAGCATGTAGGCACTTGCTTTTTCGCAACGGATGCCGC
The DNA here is from genome assembly GCA_046596765.1 of Ferruginibacter sp. GTDB lineage: Bacteria > Bacteroidota > Bacteroidia > Chitinophagales > Chitinophagaceae > Ferruginibacter. Next base: position 3,909 of record JBKJLT010000461.1, read on the forward strand.
CGGTGCAATACATGATGATGTTCTTATCTTTTTTATCCTTCATCATATCTACCGCCATGGGCAACTGTTCTCTGAAGGTGTCGCTGGGTATTTCAATGGCTTTTTCAAAATGGCCCACTTCATATTCGTAATGGTTACGCATATCAATTACAATGGTATCATCATGCTGCAGCAAATCATTCATCTGCTTTGCATTAACATAACTGCCCTTGTTTTGCATACTGAAGCCGGTATCTGTAATGCCATCCGCCACAATCTTTTCTCTCACTTTTATTTTAAGCACCCAAAAGCCTTTTCCATCATCATCAACAGCGATGTTCAACCTTATATTTTTTAATGCGGCAATGGTATTGAGGTAATTTCTGAATGCCTCCAGATTGCCATCAGGCACGCTGATTTGTGCGTTAATGCCTTCGGTTGCAATGTAAATACGGCCAAATACTTTCAGTCCATTCAGCGATTTGTACATTTCATCCCTGAATAGTTTTGGGTCATCAATGGGGAAGTACTGATAAAAGGAAATAGTGGTACGATGTTCTGTTTCTGCGTACAATAACTTTTTTAATTCCGCCTGGGAAATACGATTGTGTAATACTGCCATAAGTTTTAATTTAATCCCATTAACATGGTCAGACGTCCTCGTCTGACCATGTTAATGGGAAATTTTTTGTCACCTGGTCTGACGAGGACGCCTAACCAGGTGACAAAAAATTGGATGCTTGCAGGCAAACCAAATTGAGCGGTAAAGATATTGATTAAAACAAAATTACAGGCTGATTGAACTTCTACGGTTTCGGCCATTATTCCGGCTAAGGCTACCTCCCAATATGCCCCCGGTTGCTATCCTAATGCCGGTGGTGGTTGTTTTACCATTGCTGTAGGCAGCTACGAAATCAATTCTGAATATTTTCAGAATATTTTCCAGGCCGGCAAAAACTTCAACATAATTGTTTTTTTCATTTACATACAAACCATTACCGCCTGCAACCAGGTTCCAGTTAAGGCGCTTAAACAGAGGTATTTTATTAGTGAGTAAACCATTAAAATGATGTTCCAGGTGACCGTATGTATAAAAGGAATTGGTTGTACTATAGTCGTAATACCTGGCCATTTGAAAACTGTTTACATATTCGCTGGCTCTTAATGTACGGTTACCATTAAAATGCTGGTAGTCCTGTATAAATACTTTACGGGTATTTAAAAATCCGCCAATGCCAATTTTATATTTTAATAACCCCGCCAGTTTAAAATTCTTATCGTCGCTTATACTGAAACGCCATTTATCAAAATTTACATCACTGCCAAAAATATTTTCAATTCCTTTTGTATAATTTAAACTGAAAGTTGGATAGTTTGAGCCCAGTGACATTTTTCGGTTAGGGTACTGAATATACTTTTGACCAGGTTTAATGCTTATATCAAAACTGATGATAAAAGCCTGGTGTGCAACAGATGGATATGGTGTAGAATCCTTATAAGCAAAATTAGGTGTAATTAATTTTAACCTGTTTTTAAAAATAACAAAATCAGTAGTGTTGTTCAGCGGAATCCTGTCTTCGTACAAGGCATTTACATTAAACCTTACACCGTTTTCGTATCGCTTATTAAAATTTACTGCCCCAAAATAATTTTCGTAAATTTTCATGTAATTATTACCATAGAGCAAGGTGCTGATGGAATTGGCAAACGTAGTTATTGGGTTACTCTTATTAAACTGGGTCACTCTTTTACCTCCAGAAAATGTCCATGCCTGCCGTTTTATTTTTTTATCTGTTTCCCAGTCACGGGTACGAAAAGTTACATCAGCCCATGCATTAAGATGTGTATTGCTGAAACCATACCGGAAGTTAGGTTCAAAAGAAAAATTGGTCTTCAGTTTTTTTATATATTGGTTGTAATACGGATAAACACTTACAACCAAACCTTCTACCGTATTATATTCCAGCCCAAGCAGCAAAGGTTCTACACCCCAATTATGATTGCCTTTTACAGTATATTTTGTACGGTTCAATCCCTTATGAAAAATATTATACAGTTTCAGCTTGCCCTGCTTTTTATTCATAGAATCAACCGATGCCTGGCTTTGTATTGAATCTTTATTTACCAGGAAGAGGCTATCCTTTACTTTATAGTCCATTTTTTCTTCCTGCTCCAAAGGCATTGGCCTGATGGTATCCCAATAAGCAACCGGCCTTTTATTGGAAGCTGTATCGTACTTAACAATTATTTTATCAAACCTGTTTTTTGCAAACACAGGATTTATTTTATAATCAGAATATACCGAAACAAAATTCCCTATCGCATCAATACCAAGCTGTTTAAAACCAAAATTTATCAATTGATTTTTTACACGCCATACATCATTACCTACCGGTACATGAATCTGTGTTATGTGCAGCGTATCTACAATTTCTAATTGAGATGTTTTTGTAAGTAACAGATCAAGACTATGGATGCGCCAGTCGCCATCAGTTATATTAATGGTGCCCGAAAATACCGGTTCGTAATTACGCCGCGGAATTACCTGTATGCTGTTTATCTCTTTTCCATCTTCGTAAAAACTACCCAGGTATTTGAATTTGTACATGCTGATTGCGGCATCGGCAACAGGCGATACAAATCCCCGTGGATTTAAGCGATCCAAAAAAACAGAAATATTATTTTGATAAAAACTGATAAATGTGGGGAAAGTAAAACCAAAACCATCGCTGCCACTTACCCGGCTGCTGATTACTTCCATTTTAAATTTATCGGGTTGCTGCACATAAACTTTGGCAACCGATTCAGAAAGATAAATAATTCCTTTTCGGTTACTATCGAGCCCCATATCTTTCACATCTTCATCGGGTATTTTACGGCCCAGTATTTTTTTGGGCAGTTTACGTAGTTTCATCAGGTCTTTGGTGTACAGTCCACATTCAAAACCCTGTACCTGTTCATTATAAAACGAGCGCTTTTTAATGGCCTGCCTGATGATTTCGTAAGCAGGATCTTCGCCACTTTTAACAACTACTTCTGTCATTTCGAGTTGCTGTGGTGAAAGAATGAAAGCTAATTCTGCGTCTTCTTTTTTTACGGTTATGTTTTTTTCCTCCGTTTTATATCCAATGTGCTGGCATACAACGGTATAAGTTCCCGGAGCTACCGAAAAAGAAAATCTTGCCTTATTATTGGCACTGGTGCCTGTGGATGTGCCTTTTATAGTTACAGAAGCATAGGGTAACAAATCGCCTTTATCTGAAAAAACAGTTCCTGAAATTTTTTGGGCTGATGAAGTGTTGGCAATAAAAAGAAAAATAAGTAATAAAGCTTGGGGCATAATTTATTTTGAGTGTAACAAAATTAACCGTGATTTTATTACTGAACGAAAAATTTAATCTACGATTTTTGTTAATTTTTGGTTTTACGCAGATAACTGCCTGCCAATGCTGCAAAGGCCGCAACAATTGCGCCAATTAACGCTGTAGCCAATATAAGCAGGATGGGGTTATCCATTTTTAATATAAGCTGCGATACTTTATATGCCAGCACATGATCATTATTATTGCTCATCCAAAAACTTAAACCACCCCATAATAAGAATAACGCTGCAAATGCGGTAATGAAAGACTTACCAGGTTTTTGCGGAATTAAAGCCGCCACAACAAATGCTGCAATAGCAATGCTCCACCAGGGAAGAAATAAACAGGCTGCAAAGCTTAATAAAATGGTTAGTATAAAAGAGAATAAGAATTTCATTGGTGAAGGTTTAGAAGTTTAGGGGTTTAGAGGTTTAGGAGTTTAGTTTTTACTGCTTATTTATTTTTTTCTTTATTGAAATAATCAAGGCTAACAAAATATCTTCACAATCCTGAGGAATTAGCACATCAGCAAATTAGCACATTAGCACATTATTTACCGAAGCTCATTTTCGCCAACACCCGCTTATCCCCCGCTTCTTCTTTAGTCATCATCCAAAGCGAATAATATTTTCCGGCAGCCCATTGGTCAACAAAACTATCGTAGTATTTACTGCCGGGGTTACCGCTTTGTCCGCCGGGATATACACCATAAGCTTCAGTTTTGGCTGTAAGGCTGATTATCATGCGCCAACTGGGGCCATGCGTTTCCTTGGTTGCATTTATACTTCGGGTGCCACCACCAATGGGTAAATTCAACCTGCTAAAAGGTGCCAGTTTTGCCAGGTGATTAATGCGTGTTGCTTTATTTTTTTCCCAATCCAATTTACCGGCTGCTTCCAGTTTTTCTAATACTGGCACAGCCTTTTTAAAAGCGGCGGTAATATCATCTGCCAATGTTTCTGTTTGCGGGGTTGTAATATTGTCTAAAAATTTGTAGGCAGAATCTTTTAATATCGCCTCAATAAAAGTACTGAAGTATGGACGCATTACAACCTTGGGTGCTTTTGCATATTCATCATTAAATACCGTTGAATCAAATTGGCTCCAGAAAGCGTTAAATACCGAAGGCCCTTTTGAACCAACATCATTACTGCAGTTCCAGTTTTTTAAAATATCAAAATACTTTTTTTCAGCAGCATTCAAATCGCCTTCCTTCATATTTGCAATTATAAAAGGCTTAGCCATAGCAGCCCCGGCATCAAAATTATCCGTTTGCAATGCCATCATATCCTGTGGGGTAATATTGATCATGGCATTCAGCCGCTTATTGATTGTATAGCCACGGTAAAGCGGGTAATTTCTTCCCAAATAATACGGGTAGATAATATCATCAACGGGTTTTTGATTGGCACTGCTTACAAAACCTCTCTCGGGATTATATTGATAAGGCACTTCATCCTGCGGAATCATACCCTGCCACAAATAACTGCTGTCTGTTCCCGGCATCACAAAATCGCCCTGCCCTTTCCATTTGGCAGGCCATTCGCCTTGTGTGCGTATGGCTATATCGCCATTTTTACAGGCAAACAAAAAGTTTTGACCGGGTGTGTGCAGGTTGGTTACTGCTGCCGAATAATCGGCATAATTTTTTGCACGGTTCAGCAAGTTAAAAATCTTCAACTCATTGCTGGCATCATGTGCTTTCCATCTTACCGCATAATATTTGTTATTTGTATTTCTGCCGCCCGAATAAGATTTATCATACATAACCGGGCACCAGTCATTTCCCAATTGCACATAAGCAACCGAGTCAATAAAATCGGGTTTGCTCTTTATTTTGATGGTATCTATCCTGAACCTCGTTGTATGATAATCACCATTAAACAAATATTCCCTTCTGGTATCATCCTTAAATTTTATTTCGTAATAATCCCTTACATCGCGGCCTCCGTTGGTAACACCAAATGCACAACTATCGTTGAAACCAATGATAACACCCGGTGCTCCCGGAAAGCTTACCCCGTAAGCATTGAAGGCTGGCGTAGATATTTGCACCTCGTACCAGAGCGAAGGAAGATTTAAGCTAAGATGCGGATCGTTACATAAAATGGGAGCGCCACTTTTTGTTTTACTGCCACTTACAGCCCAATTATTGCTTCCGTTGTCCCTATCAGGTTTTGATGATTCCGAAACCGCCAGGCTGTGATTATTTAAATAAACTGAATCAACATTTGCAGGCGCAACCGGAAATATTTTTTGTTTGTCGAAAATTGTTCCTTTGGGAATGATTGGATCTAATGAATCCTGTATAGCCGGAAATAGTTTTACAAAATCAGCTGCACTAAAATAGCTTTTGGCATTGGTCATTTCAAAATCATCTTCGCCGGAAGCCAGCTCGTAACACATGTATTTTAAAAACAGCGCAGTTTTAAAGTTGCTCCATTTTTCAGGTTTGTACCCTATAAGTTTATATTCCAGCGGTAAACTACTTTCAGTTAAATTATTTATGTAAGCATTTACACCGGCTGTGTATGCATCATAAATCGCTTTAATAACCGGGTCTTTATCAACTTCCTGCAATGCAATTTCGGCTGCGTAAACCATGCCCAGGCGGCGAAACTCCCGGTCATGTTCCAAACCTTTTTCTCCCAAAATTTCGCTTACCCTGCCACCTGCTGCAAAGGTTTGCAGTTCCATTTGCCATAATCTGAATTTTGCGTGTAAAAAGCCTTGTATAAAATATGCATCGTTTTCCTGTTCGGCAAAAATGTGCGGCACCAGGCGGTCATCCAGGTATACATCCACTTTACCTGCAAGCTGAGGAAACCTGAGATTGGTTGTAAAATTTTCAGAAGCAGGCTCTGCATTTTGCCAAAATCCATGTTGAGGACTCAAAAAAATCCCAAACGCCGGAGCTTCTCTGCCAGCAATTGTAAGCCTGGTATTTAAAATAGTTACTAATGCGATAGAAGCTGCAACCGATATAAGGAAAGGAACAATTCTCATATAACCATGTTATTTGCTGTAAAATACTGAAATCTGCTTTAATACAATGCTTTACTGTTAAAATAATGCTCCTGCTATTAGCATAATTAACAGTAATAGGGTTACAAAATAGTCACATTTAATGGCTATGGTATGATGTTTGTTTAACGTTTGCTGACAATAACTTCATAACCATTAAAACAAAAACTATGAAAAGAAATTTATTGATGCTTATACCTGCTCTTGCGATGGTATTTCTTATATCCTCGTGCAATAAAGACGATGATCCACCCACAACTTCATCACCACAAGGTACGTGGGTAGGCACCGGGCAATATGGAACAACTGCAGGAAGTCCTACTTATGCTTTTAGATTAACATTTAAAGCAAATGGAACAATTGACATAGTTGGGAATAATAATGCAGCTATCGACAATGCAACCGGCCAATGGCAGATGCTGCAAGATAGTGTGAGGGCCACTTATATTTACGTTTCCGCCACTGCTCAATACACATTATCGGGTAAATTTTCTGCCGGTTCAAATATAATGGTTGGTACCATTGGTCTAACGCCGAACACAACAGGTGTTGGACTTTTTTCAGTTACAAAACAATAAGTAAAATAAACAATTCAGATAAATTAAAACAGTTTGGCTTTTACAGTCAGGCTGTTTTATTTTTGTAGCTATGACAAATTTATCTGCGGATATAAAAAACATTTTAGGGTTGCAATTGCCCAGCGATCCCCGTTGGATAAATTTAGCCGAACTGCAACTGGATGAAATTTTAACCGACCATGCCTATTGTGAACAGAAAGCTGCAACAACCTGTATTTCGCTGATCACTAAAAATTCTGAGAAAGAATTACTGGTTGAAGAACTTTCACCGATAGTTACAGAAGAATGGGGACACTTTAGAATGGTGATTGCCGAATTAAAAAAACGTAACCTGAAACTGGGAAGGCAGCGAAAAGATATTTATGTAAACAGCCTGTTGCAGTTTCAAAAAAAAGATGGCAGTCCTGATGATAGATTTTTAGACCAGATGCTGATAATGGCATTAATAGAAGCCCGTAGCTGCGAACGTTTTAAAAGACTGAGTGAAGGTTTGGATGATGAATACATGCGCAATTTTTATCGCAAATTTATGGAAAGTGAAGCCGGGCATTACACCTTATTTATTACCCTTGCCGAGCATTATTTAGACAAGAAGATAGTTAGAAAGCGCTGGGCCGAATGGTTGAAATATGAAAAGGAACTTATGAACGAAATTGAAGTTAGGGGAGATAGGATACACTAAGTGAAAGCAAAAAAAATACAGGTAACTATTTTAAAAATGATATAATAATCTTATTGTGGCTGGAATATAAGGAAGCCATTGTTCTGTATATTGATAATTTATTGGCTTAATATTTATGCCATCATAACTGGGAAAGTCTAAAATTTTTGTATAGCCTTGCGTAACATTGTGATAATTGACGAACCGATATTTTAGCCCCAAGCCAGCAATGGCTTCAATTTCAAATTTACCACTACGGGAGAGTTTAATTTTTTTACCAAATAATGCAGCTCCACCATATAGTGTATTTTGCAATTTATACTGCAATTTAAAGAGCGTATCAATTGTGGATTTATTTTCAAAATCGGCTTTATCAGTGTATGTATAATTTTTATACCTGATTTCTACCCCGAAAAAAAACTGATGCTTATTTTTATAATAGTACCTGCTACTGAAAATACCTTTAAAGCCTCGTAAATTTCTAAAATTTTCGCCCTCCGTGCCAATACCTCTATACAAATAAGAGCCTTCAGCCCAAAACTCCAAATTTTTAGTAACCCTGTAACCAAGGCCTAATCCTACAGCACCTTGCTGCACTTCAAACATCCCTGCCGGATTAAAACTAAGATATACACCTTGTTGAACAGTAGGTGTAAAATTATGCTTATTGGGGATAATGCTATCCCGTTTTATAACCAGGTTGTAATTTGCACTTAACTTATCAAATCTCTGCTGCCATCTTTCCACTCGTTTTTCTGCCAAATAAAAATGTTTTCTTTTTTGTTCTTTTATTTTATTTAAAAGAGAATCAGCATTTATTACCCCTCTGCTTTTTTGTAATGCCTCCTTCTTTTTTAGAGCAATAAACTCGCATTTTTTTTGAACATGGGTCAGTTTGCCTTTGGCCATATCAAGGCCTTTTTGGGCTTTGATTATATCGTTTTTTAATTCATCAATATTTCGCTGATTTATGGTTTTCTTTTTTTGAGCTTGAGTAAGCAAAGAGAAAGGCAATAAAAAAATGAGTAATATTTTTTTCATAAGGGCTTTTATTTACAACAGATTATACATTGACGAAAAAAGCTGCTTCATCATTTAAATTGATGTAGGGATATTGTTGTTGCAGGTTTTTAACTTTATTGAGATTGGTTTGCAGGAATTTTTTATGCTGTTCAGATGTTGGGTTGAAAGGTTTATGATTTTTTGCAGCTACAATTACTGCAATCTCTTTCATTAATAATTGCGATGGCTCATCTATACAGGTTGCGATAAATTTTTCCCAAACATATTTGGTGGCTGCATAATTGGGATGCACCATATCTTCGGCAAAAAAACGGTAATCACGCAGATCGTCAATAATAAGCTCGTAAGCCGGGAAATAAAAACTATCAGTATTTTTTTCTGTAAGTTGATGCACAGCCTGTATAAGCGTGGCTTTGCTGCGGTTGTTCTCTACAAAGCCATCACGCAGGTGCCGCACAGGGCTGATGGTAAAGATGATTTTAATGTCTGGATTAAAAGCCTGTGTTTTTTCAACCATCTGCTGCAAACCTGCATTCACTTCTTCAACTGACAAAAGGCGTTTAACAAATTTATCCGTTGGTACTTTGTGGCAGTTTGCCACAACTTCTTTGTTTTCTAATTGATACACAAAAGCAGAACCAAGGGTTATCAATAACCAATCTGCCTTTTTTAAAAATGCATTTGCTTTGGATTGAGATTCATTTATCCCCTTTATACATTCAATTGCATCCGGCTTTGAAAAACGGCTGTGATGTTCCCAACTGTTCCAACTTTCGTTTTGATAAAAAAGATCACCTTCGCTGTATTGTTTATTATTGATGTAAGATGAAATGGATTTGCAAATACTTACCGGGTTAAATAAAATACCATTGGGATTATCCAATATAGAAAACTTATGATTGCTGAGTTTTGAACCAATCTGTTCAGTAAAGCAAGAACCTATCAGCAATAAATTTTGCTGATGATTGATTTTTATATCAAATGGTTTGGGCGTAAATTCAAGGTGGAAGTCCATAAAAGAAATCAGATAAATTTATTTTAAACAGCAAGCAGGTTAATTAGTAATTGTTTGTAACGCAATCAAAACATACTTACAAGTCAAGCACTACTGTTATATTAGATTTAAGAGATGTAACCTGTTCTTTAGTAAGCTTACCAAGCCGCTTGATAAGCCTTCTGTTATCAATTGCCCTTATTTGGTCAATGAGAATATCACTTGGCTTTTGCAACTGCTCTTTTTTTAAATGCACCCTTAATAATTGAATATCCTCTTTAACATTAGTTGTAATTGGGCAAATTACAGTTGACAAGTGAACATCATTCAGCAAATCGGTTTGAACAATAACAACAGGCCGGGTTTTACCTGGCTCAGTTCCTCTTGAAGGATTTAAGTCTGCCAACCAAATATCATATTGCTTAATTTGCATCAATTAATTTTTCAAATTCAGCCAATATTTCCATTGAATCGGCACTGGTTTGTTTTGATTCTTTAAGCAATTGATTTTTTAAAAACCGCCTTTTGTTGAAGAGGTTATAAATGCTTAGGGCTTCGTTTATATAGCGGTTTCTCGCCAATTTTAATTGAGAAGTAACTTCTTCGGTTTCATCAAAAATTTTATCGTCTAGTTTAAGAGAAAGTGTCTTCATAGTAAAATGTTTTTACAAAAGTATACATTTTTAGTATACACTTAAAGTTTTACATTTAGCATATTAGAGTTGACTTATTGGGATGTCTAAACAAATATTTCAGCAGCCAGCCTGCTGCATTTATCTAAAGCTGTTTTATCTAAATCCGTCAGCAGATTTTGCTCTTCAAAATAAGGAATCATTAACTCGGTATCCATATTACCAACCAGTTCATCATCTGCCATTGGGCAACCTCCAATGCCTTTTAAAGAACCGTCAAAACGTTTACAGCCTGCTTCAACCGCGGCTTGCAGTTTTTCTTTCCAGTTAAGCGATGTTGAATGCAGGTGTACACCAATCTCAGTTTCGGGTAACGAATCAACCAGGTATTTTGTAATTCCGTAAACCTGTTCTTTGTTTGCCAGGCCAACCGTATCGGCCAGCGAAATTATTTTTATATCCATGGCCACCAGTTTATTCACCCAATCAAAAACAATCGCTTCATTATAAACATCGCCATAAGGATTACCAAACCCCATTGAAATATAAACTACCAGTTCTTTTTTATTTTTTATGCAAAGGTTCTGTATCTCTTCTACCCTGTTAAGTGATTCGGCTATTGTTGAATTTGTATTCCGTTTCTGAAAAGTTTCGGAAACGGAGAAAGGAAAACCAAGGTAAGATATTTCATCAAACACAACTGCATCCTGTGCCCCTCTTTCATTTGCAACGATGGCTAAAAGTTTTGATTTGCTGTTTGCCAATTGCAAATTGCCAATTACTTCTTTGGTATCTGTCATTTGTGGTATTGCCTTTGGCGAAACAAAACTGCCAAAATCAATGGTATCAAATCCAACTTTTAGCAACGCATTAATGTATTCAATTTTTTTTTCGGTAGGTATAAAGTGCGGCCAGCCCTGCATGGCATCTCGTGGGCATTCTATTAACTTAAGCATTTGCTGGTTCATGCTGCAAAAATAACTAAAGGCGGGCAGCCAATTTCATTTTATCCCTCAGTCGGTTAAAAAAACGATACCTTTCTTTTTCACCCACTTTACTTAATTGAGTAGAACGTTTGATGAGGTTTTGAATAGTGTCGTTCATGAAGGCATTGAATTTAACATCAGTGGTTGAAATAAAATTAATAACACTGTGATTTAAAAATGTCATCCGTCTTAAATCCAGTTCGATAAATAAGGTATTATCAGCAGTTACCAGGTCGTTCCAAAACAAATTATACGCTGCTGCCCCGGCTACCGGCGACCCACCTACTTTGAATTTAAAACCATATTCGGCCTGAAGTTCCAGGTGATTGATCAGTTTCAGCAGTGCTGCATAAACCTGCTTAACATCATCTTCCGTTGCAAACATATTGGACTCCCGGTAAAATTCAATTTGTCTTATTGTACTGTTTATGCTTTCAATATTCCAGATTTCTGTAGTTGGTATCTGCAAATACATCTGCACAATTTTATTTCCCATTTCCTGGTACTCAGGTACAACTTCTTTTAGAGAAAATTTTATCCCCTTCATATTTTCATAATGCAAAATTGATCTTCTCCATAAAAATGATTTAAAAGCAGAAAGCTCGGGCACCATAAACTGCAGCATAAAGGGTATATCCTTGGCAAGGTAATACAGGTGTTTATGCGTAAAACTGTTTACAAATGTCAGTTGCTTCAACACATTTTCCTGCCATTGTTCATAAACATAATCCCCGGCAGAAGCCAGTTGGCCCGAAAAAATATAAGAATCAGATTGCTGGTGAAGGAACTGGTCAATAGAAATTTTATAATGACCCGCCAGTTTTTGCATTTCATCGAGACTGATATGTTTTTCGCCACGGATGCGGCGATAAGCACTATCATTACTCACACCTAGCAAATCTGCTATTTCATCTACAAATGAAATATGCTCCGGCAATATGGATTTGATGTGTTGAAAGAAAAGCAGTTGGGAATTATTTGATTCCATGTAAAAAAATTTTAGCAAAGATTGCAAATCAGGCTTATAATTTATCGCATTATTTACCAATCTACAAAAATCCTTCTGCATTTTTTGCAAAAAAAAAGGCTTTTATACCATTTATGGGTAGTAAAGTGCAGTATTTACCTATTTGCGCCGGGTAACCAAATTTATCAATTAGAGAAGCGCTGATTACCCTTATACTTTTGGATTGTAAATAAGATTAATCATTTAAAAAAAACAAATTATGAAAAAGATCATCCTGGTTGCCTTCATCTTAATAAGTAAAGTATGGGTAACAAACGCACAACCAGTAAACATTAGTTTATTACAAAATGAAACGACATTATCTGAAATGCCGGTAAGTAAAATTGATGTAACAAAAAGCCACAATTTTTTTGCAAAAAATGAAGTCCTTTCATATCCCAACCCTGAAACCATTTATGATAAAGCCTATTACCTGAAAAAAAGCCGTAATAATAGAATTGCTTCCTTCTGCCTGGTAGGTGGTGGCCTTGTAATTGCGGGTATTGGTGCATTAACTTTTCCAAAAGATTATGATATCTTATTTGATAACAGCAGCGAAAAAGAAAACAAGGCAGATGTATCTACAGCTTTAATTATTGCTGGTTGTGCAACAATGCTCGCCAGCATACCCTTTACAGTAATGGCTTCTGTTAATAAACGGAAAGCCAATTTAATTGTTACCAGCCAAAAAACAGGTTTTGGTGTGCCTTCAACTGTAAGTAAAAGCATTACAGGCATTACCATGAACATTCCTATTGGCAGATAATGTGTAACTCTATTCCCGTTTTTAATCTGCCCGGTGAAAGCATTTTATAAAAAAATATTTAAACTAAAACTAAAAAATATGAAAAAGATCATTTTAATGCTAGGGTTAATAATCGTTACCCAGTTAGAAACAAAAGCCCAGCAGGAAAAACAATTTATAGCTGCTGTAAACTACACAAATTTAAAATCCATGTATTCATCCCACAATAATTTACCCGATAAAGATTATGACTATTACATGGCTAAAAGGAAAAATAATCTCACGGCAGGCCTGATAACACTTGGTGCCGGTGTAGTGCTTTCAGGTATCGGATTGCTGATTGCCACACCTGCTAACGCAAGTTTAGATAACGCAGCAACAGGGGGAGTCATCACTGTTATTGGAGCAGGTTGTGGGATAGCCAGTATTCCCTGTATGATAATGGCAACTGTTTATAAACATAAAGCTAAAATGCAGTTGAGCAGCCAGAAGACCGGATTTGGAGTGCCTCCTGGTGTAAGCAAAGATATTGTGGGTATTACATTTAAAATAAGCATTGGTAACTGATGATGCGAATGGCAGCATATTTTATGGCAACTGTAAAAAATGAAAAAATGAAAAATATTCAGTTAGGCGAACCAGCACGGAGAACAATTACTATGGAGGAGTATTTCTTTATAGCATCATTTATTAAAGCCGTCCTTTTTTTTCCGGGCAGTGCAACAGCACAACCTTACGTGGATATTGCAAAGTTAAAATATACCAATAGCCCGAACACCGGTTTTTTAAACCAAAACAAAAATGATGTAAAGCTCCACTACTTTAGTTTTGAAACTAACCTGCCGCTACAGTTTAATAATAAAAAAGATGCAGTCATCTTTAGTCCCTTTTTCGAAAACTGGTCATCAAAAATAAACAATACCAAACGGCAGAATTATTATGGCCTTGCACTACCAGTTACGCTTTCCAAAACAATTCCCCAACACTAAATGGGCTTTTTTACTTACTGGCATTGTACGTATGCATGACAGCAACATCAATAAAAAAACAAAAATCCAGGTTGGCGGGGCCTTCATTGTGAGCAATAAAAGAAATGAGAAACTTACCTGGAAACTGGGTATCTATGTAAACAATGATTTGTTTGGAGTGTTTGTAGCACCTCTCATTGGTTTAGATTGGAAAATTAATAACCGAAATATGCTGTTTGGTGTTTTACCCGGTAACCTTACTTACGAACATAAAATAAATGAGCATTTTTACTATGGAGCAAATTTCAGGGCGATAACCAACGCCTACGGAAATACAAACGGTTATTGGCGCATTGATGAAAACCAGCTAGGTATTTATCTGGATACTTATTTCAATAAAAACTTTGTACTGAATATTGAAGCAGGCCATTCATTATTCCGAAAAATCAGAACCGGGATAAAACAGGTTACAAAATATGATGCTTACGTGAATGATAATTTTTATGTAAAATCTTCTTTGGCTTACAGGGTTCGTTTTAAAAAATAGAATTACCTTCTTTGCTTCATCACCTCATACAATACAATACCCGTGGCCACCGATACGTTCAGTGAATCAAAATCGCCGGTCATGGGTATTTGAAATTGTTCATCACATGTTTTTAGCAACGCAGGATAAATTCCTTTCTCCTCCCCGCCCATTATGATGGCGCAGGGTTCAGTAAAATTTATTTCGTATGTTTTTTTTGCAGCCTTCATTTCGCTGGCAAAAACTTTAATGCCATTCATATGCAGGTCATCAACTGTTTTCATCAGGCTATTAACACGGCAAACGGTAATTTCTTCCAGGGCTCCGGCAGAAGTAAGCACTGCATCTTCATTTAAGGCACCAACACCTTTATCGGGTATGATAATGGCATTAACCCCAAAACAAAAAGCACTACGAGCAATGCCGCCAATGTTTCTGATATCGGTAATGCCATCCAAAATTAAAAACAAAGGCACTTCGCCTTTTTCCACCACAAAAGAAATTATGTCCTGCAAGTCCTGGTATTGTACTTTAGCAATCAAAGCCACACAACCCTCGTGATTACTAACATTAAAGTTGTTCAGCTTTTCAACCGGCACTTTATTAATGGGCGTTTGAGTTTTTTCAGCCAATTTTTTTATTTCATCAATGCCTTCTCCGTGCACGGTGGTTTGCAGGTAAATACGCTCCAGTTGTTTACCCGTTAACATTGCTTCGGTAACAGCCTTACGGCCCACTACCAATGTATTTTTTTTGGGGCGATGCTGTTGTTGTCTGAAATTTTTCACAATGCAAATTTAGGTTTAATAAACTTTGCCAAAGTTTAAAACTTTGGCAAAGTTGGTACCCCATTAAATGGCATAAACAAAAAACCATAAGCTCTTACAAACTTATGGTCTTCACAACTCCCCCTTGGGTGATTTAGGGGACTTTATTTCAACCCAAATACTTTTTTCACATCCTTTACTGCATCTAATTTCTCCCAGGTAAATAATTCAACTTTCTTCTTAATTACTTTACCATCTGGTGATGTAAATATTTTTTCAACGGTTTCATTTTTGCGTCCCATGTGGCCATAAGCAGCGGTTTCGCTGTACATTGGGTTACGCAGTTTTAAACGCTGCTCAATAAAATAAGGGCGCATATCAAAACAAGGCATTTTCATTACCTTATCTGCAATTTCTCCATCAGTTAAATTTACTTTTGCAGTACCGTAAGTTACTACATTGATGCTTGTTGGCTGGGCAACACCTATTGCGTAAGAAACCTGTACCAATACTTCATCGCACAAACCTGCAGCTACTAAATTCTTAGCTATATGCCTTGTTGCATAAGCAGCACTACGGTCAACCTTACTGGGATCTTTACCACTAAAAGCACCGCCACCATGTGCACCTTTTCCACCGTAGGTATCTACAATAATTTTACGGCCTGTTAAGCCGGTATCGCCGTGTGGCCCGCCAATAACAAACTTACCGGTTGGGTTAATATGATACTTAATCTTGTTGTTAAAAAGATGATCGTACTTTGGATATTTTGCTCTAACCCTTGGTATCACAATGTTGATAACATCTTTTTTAATTTTCGCAAGCATTTTGTCATCACTTGCAAAATCATCATGTTGGGTAGAAACCACAATGGCTTCAATTCTTACAGGGCGGTTGTTATCATCATATTCTAAAGTAACCTGGCTTTTTGCATCGGGACGAAGATATTTTATCTCTTTATTTTCCCTGCGCACTGCAGCCATTTCAATTAATATGTAATGGGCAAGGTCCAATGCCAACGGCATATAATTATCAGTTTCACTGGTTGCGTAACCAAACATCATACCCTGGTCGCCTGCACCTTGTTCTTCTTTTTTCTTACGGTCCACGCCCTGGTTAATATCGCCGGATTGTTCGTGAATTGCAGAAAGAATACCGCATGAATTAGCTTCAAACATGTACTCACTTTTGGTATAACCTATTTTACGGATAACACCACGTGCAATTTCCTGCACATCAAGATAGGCCTTGCTTTTAACCTCACCGGCTAATACCACCTGGCCCGTTGTTACCAGCGTTTCGCAGGCAACTTTACTACTGGGGTCAAAGGCTAAAAAGTTATCAATAAGAGCATCGCTGATCTGGTCAGCTACTTTATCGGGATGTCCTTCACTTACGGATTCTGATGTAAATAAATATGGCATATTTTTTTTTTAAGATTGCAAAGATAAGGTTGTAAGTGGTAAAGTAATAAAGTCCCTTCAAAAATTGACAGGGACTTTTTAAATATTGTTACAAAAAATTAAATTTTAGAGTATATTATTCTCAGCCGTAGCCGGTAGTTAGGGTTTGATCCGCTTCCAATACGTACCCTGCCAAAAGATATGTTGTTTCCATAAGGCAAAATTACCGAAGAATATTGCACATAATTCAGGTTAAATGGTGCAGATAAGCGCATGTCGTAAGAGCGTGTGTGATCTGTAACAATTTGCTGCACATACCTTGAAACATTGAAGTTGTAATGCTTCTTCTGCCCACCTGTTAAAGGATCTGCTTTTGTTCGTCTAAAACCTCCAAAATAATTATAGTTGATATTAAGTGATCCGCTTCCCGGATCAAGTGGTAAAAAGTAAGAGCTACCCTTGAAATCGGGATCGTATGGCTGAATATTATTTAGATCGTAATAAATTGGCTTCCATTTTCTGGTGGTGCCGGTATCTTTTAATTCCAGGTATAAAAAATTGGGTGCCGACAGCTTTTCATCCAATATCGGGTCGGTTGGTATCTGTTCTACAATAACCTCTGCACGATGAATGATACTGTTTGCAAATGCAGCGAGGCCCGGAATATTAAGATTAACAAATGTGCCTGGTGATGCCTGTAAAAAATGCTCGTTTGCCGCAGGGGAACTTACCCTGGAACCTGACCGGTTGCGCACAATATAATTGCTTGTATTGGATACCGGCGCATTTGCTACAGTTGGCGCAAACTGCGGATTAAATTTTAGTGATGTATAAATAGAATCAATTTTAGTGCCTTGGTACGCTTTTCTTCTGTAATGTACTTCCAGCTTTGTTGATGTATCGGAAAGGCTGGCATATAAAAGACCGTTGCTACCACCGCCTGTTGCAAAAACGGCAAGGCCATTGTAAAAAAATCTGTATGCAGAGTCGTTATAAAATGCGTTGTTGCCAGTATTTAGTTTTAAACTATCTCTGCGAAATAACGTATTTATCCATGCTGTGTTTGTAATCTTTATTCGTATTTGATTGTTAACTGAGTCTCTGCCATTTTTGTAACGAATATACTTTCCTAAATTACGTACATCAACGGTGGCATTTCCTAATAAAGTGCCGGTGGTAAAAAAAATATTTGTTTTATTTTCTTTATTTACAGAATCACGAAACTTATCATCCCGTACTTCTCTTACCTGCAGGTTTATTGGTAAAGTACTATCGCCCCAAAAACCCCTGTATTTTAAACAAAGTACTACTGAATCTAACCCAAGGCCCGGGCCGTTTATAGTATCACCGGCATTGCCAAAAAAGTACGGATAAAAAGGAGGCTTAAGCTGCATAAAAATACTGGCATTGGTGGTGCCAAATAAAGGATCATTGTTTATACTGCCAAGCGCATAATCATCGTATTTACCAATATAGGTAGAATCGCTGTAATAGCTTTCCTGGGTTGAGTTTATTAATAACGAGGTATCAAATGTGCGTATATTATCAACGGCGGGCAACTGATCGCCTCCAATATCTGTAGTATCCAGTTTGGTACAGTTCCAGCCAATAAGTGAAATAAATGTGATAGCAATAATAGCTATGGGCAGAATACGTTTTTGCACAATAATAATTTTATGAAATGCGGTTGAATTTATTACTTCGCAAGTTCGGAATACAATTGCAAATAGTCTGTTAAATCACTTTCTGCATCATACTTCAGCACTTTTTTTCCTTTCACTTTTGCAAATTGTTCAACCAGTTTTTTATCAACTTTTTCGGCGCCAAATGTAATGGCATCGGCATAAGTAGCGCCCCCACTAAACATGGCGGTGTTATTCAGTTCTTTAAACGGCTCCAGTTCTTTTTTGGTAACATGGTCGTTTATGGTTGCCATTTTCAAGAAATCCTTTTCCAGCTTTTCTTTAAATGTATTTTGGCCGATGGTATAAATGATTTTACTGTTGCTGAAAACAGGCTCCTTTTTATAAGCATTTTTTATGAACATGGGTATCAGCCCGGTCATCCAGCCGCTGCAATGAATGATATCAGGAGGCCAGCCAAATTTCTTCACCGTTTCCAAAGCACCTTTACAAAATAAAACAGTCCTCAACCCATTATCATCAAACCAGTTTTCCTTTTCATCGGTAAAGATTGATTTCCTTTTAAAGTAATCATCGTTGTCTAAAAAGTAAATCTGCAACCTGGCATTGGGTAGCGATGCCACTTTAATAATCAGGGGATAATCATCATTATCAATAGTTACGTTGATGCCCGACAGGCGCACCACCTCGTGCAGGCGATGCCTTCTTTCGTTTATTACCCCAAACCTGGGCATAATACAACGTACTTCCATACCACTATCGTTCGATTTTACTGCAAGCTTATTCACAATCTCCGCAAAATCAGTAAGTTCCAGATAAGGTGACATTTCATTTGCAATAAATAAAATTCTTTTCTTTGTACTCATTTACACTTGGTTTGTTGCGTAATATTTTAGAAACGGCTGCAAAAGTACGATATTTATTCGGGAAAACCAGATTCAACAGGCATTTGCCGTGTTAACACCACTAATATGATACTATTTAAGAAAGCTACTGACATTACTAGCTACATGCTGAAAAATAAAGAATCGGGTAACCCTATTGGTTTTGTTCCTACCATGGGCGCATTGCACCAGGGGCATATCTCCTTGATAAGCACTTCAAAAGAGGCTGGGTGTGTAACGGTTTGCAGCATTTTTGTAAATCCAACCCAGTTTAACGATGCCAAAGATTTTAACAACTATCCTTCAACCATTGAAAAAGATATTGATACGCTGGAAAGAGCGGGCTGCGATGTATTGTTTTTACCGTCGGTTGCAGAAATGTATCCAGCCAGTACCCAAAATATGCAAAGCTATGATTTAGGTTATTTAGAAACCGTTTTGGAAGGCAGGTACAGGCCAGGCCATTTTCAGGGAGTTTGCATGGTTATGCACAGGTTGCTAAGCATTATTAACGCCGATGAACTATACCTGGGGCAAAAAGATTACCAACAATGCATGGTAATTAATAAACTGGTTGAACTGGAGAAAATTAAAACAACCATCAACATCTGTCCTACCCTTAGGGAAAACGGCGGACTCGCCATGAGCAGCAGAAACATGCGGCTTTCTGATAAGGACAAAAAACAGGCACATAAAATATTTGAAACTTTATCTTATGTAAAAAACAATATCAGGCCGGGAGGGTTAACTGCATTAAAACAGGTTGCTGTAAATGATTTAATTGATGCTGGTTTTAAAGTTGATTATGTTGAAATAGTGGATGCAGACAACCTGGAAATTATTGAGCCATGGGATGGCCACAAAAAACCTGTAGTCCTTGCTGCTGCATTTTTAGGTGATGTTCGTTTAATTGATAATTTGTTATTGTAAGCTTAGCCGTCAATAAAAATTAATTTCAGATTTTTATCATTACAAATATTCCCTTCGTAATTTGTAACCAATTATGAGCAAGCGCTTAATATACATTTTGCAGTACACCCTTTTTTTGGGAGCCGGTATATTTTTGGTTTGGTGGCAGCTTAAAGGTATGACTGCAGAGCAGAAAACCCAGTTTACCCTTGCATTAAAAAGTGCCAATTACTGGCTCATCATTCCTATTATTTTTATGAGCCTGCTTAGCCATTTAAGCCGCTCCTACCGTTGGAAATTGCTTTTAGAACCGCTGGAATATTACCCAAAAATCAAGAATGTATTTGCAGTAACCATGGTTGGCTACCTGGCTAATGCCGCTATACCCCGTTTGGGTGAAATTTTAAAATGCACTTTCCTGGCAAAATACGAGCGCATTAAAGTTGATAAACTTGTGGGTTCTATTTTAATTGAACGCACATTTGACCTGTTCTGCTTTATGATCTTTATCGGTATCACAGTACTTATACAGGTGAATACAATTGGCAGTTTTATAAAAGAAAAGATAGCATCGTTTGGAGATAAAGCCGGTATGCCTTTGTGGGTAAAGGGTTTAGTGGCGGTAGTTATTATTGTTATCACCGGGTTTATCTTAAAATTTCTGGTTAACAAATACCCCGGTAATAAAAGCATTCTTAAAGTAAATAATTTTTTTAGGGGGATAGGCCAGGGATTTATTGCCATCAGAAGTTTAAAAAAACGAAACCAGTTTATTGCACACACTTTGCTGATATGGGCTATGTATCTTTTACAGATTTATGTTGGTTTTAAAGCAATGGAACATACTGCCGGACTGGATATAAAAGCGGCCTGCAGCGTATTGGTGCTGGCAAGTTTTTCCATGATCCTTACGCCTAACGGAATAGGCCTGTTTCCTATTTTCGTGATGCAAACATTGATGTTATATGGTATTGACGGTGCTTACGGAAAAGCATTCGGGTGGCTCATCTGGGGAGTAGCCACTTCCATTATTTTAATTGTTGGCTTTATCAGCCTTATATTACTTCCCTACATTAATAAAAGAAAAAATGAAATCAATACAGGCTATACCGGATAAGATATTTACATTAGACGCCATTTTGCAGCAGCTTAACCGCTGGCGGTTGCTTAATAAAAAAATCGTTTTCACCAACGGTGTATTTGATATTTTGCACGAAGGGCATATTGCCTCTCTGGGCGAAGCTGCACTGCACGGCCATATTTTAATTGTGGGCATTAATTCAGACGCATCTGTAAAAAGATTAAAAGGAGAAAGCCGACCCGTTAACAGCGAAAACTCCCGGATGCTGCTAATGGCATCGCTGGTAATGGTAGATGCTGTTATTTTGTTTGAAGAAGATACCCCGCTGAATTTAATTACAGCCATCTTACCCGATGTGTTGGTAAAGGGCGGCGATTATACCATTGAGCAGATTGTTGGTGCCACCGAAGTAATTGCCAATGCTGGTGAAATAAAAATAGTCCCCATACTGGAAGGATTTTCTACTACCAGTATTATTGAAAGAATGAAAAGCAGCGACAAATAATAACTTCTTTTTTACAAAAACTTAATATTGGTTTTAAAAGCAAGCCCTTAAATTCGCCTTATCTATTTCTAAAATTCAATCGCTTGCATAAAAGAAAAATCATATTCCGCGATATTAGCTGGTTATCTTTTAACGACCGTGTGCTGCAGGAGGCTGCAGATGAAACCGTTCCTCTGCGGGAACGCATCCGTTTCCTAGGTATATTTTCAAATAATCTCGATGAGTTTTTCAGGGTACGTGTGGCCGCACTTAAGCGCATGATTGAATTTGGCAGAAAATCCAGGATGCACCTCGAGATCAGCCCCGCAGCCATCATTGAAGAGATACAGGAAATAGTAATTGAACAGCAAAAAGAATTTGAACGCATCTGGAACGAAATTTTAAGGGAGCTTAAAAAAGAAAGAATTTATCTGGTTAACGAAACTCAGTTAAATAAAACACAGCAGGCATTTATCCTCGATTATTTTAACGAAGAAATACGCAGCAACGTAATACCGCTGATGATTGAAAGCATCCAGAATTTTCCGGTGCTGAACGACCGGTCTATATACCTTGCCTGTAAACTTTCAAAAAAAGATAAATCAATTCCGCAAAAGTATGCACTGCTGTCGGTGCCAACCCGCAGGCTGCCGAGGTTCATTATTCTTCCATCAAAAAATGCCGATAAGCAGATCATTTTACTGGAAGATATTATCCGCTTTTGTTTACCCAATATTTTTTCATTTTTTGGATATGACACCTTCTCAGCCCACATTATTAAAGTAACACGTGATGCAGAGATAGATATGGACAATGATCTGTCAACATCCCTTATTCAAAAAATTGAAAAAGGATTAAAGAACCGCAAAAAAGGAAAACCTGTACGTTTTGTTTTTGATAAAGCCATTGACCCATCGCTCCTTACCTACCTGGTGAGGCGACTTGGTTTATTGCAAAAAGATAACCTGATCCCCGGCGGGCGTATTCATAATTTTGTTGACTTTATGAATTTTCCTGAATCGGTTTTCGATAAAAAAAGTCAACGGAAAAAGCCTTTTATACATCCTGTTTTAAAAAATGTTACCAGTGTTACAAACATTGTTTTAAAAAAAGATGTGCTGTTAAATTTTCCATATCATTCTTTCGACAGCATTATAGATCTGTTACGTGAAGCGGCCATAGACCCGGAAGTAACAAGTATAAAAATTACCTGCTATCGCCTGGCCGACCGCTCAAAAGTTATCAATGCATTAACCAATGCGGTACGCAACGGCAAACACGTAACCGCTGTGCTGGAACTGCGTGCCCGCTTTGATGAAGAAGCCAACCTGGAATGGAAAACGGAACTTGAAGAAAACGGAGTAAAAGTGCTGCTGGGCGTACCTGATGTAAAAGTACATGCCAAGATATGCTTAATAAAAAAGCGGGTGAACAACCGCACCATTCACTATGGTTTTGTAAGCACCGGCAACCTCAACGAAAAAACTGCTAAAGTTTACAGCGATGCCTGCCTCCTTACATCCGACCGAAATATTATGGCCGATGTAAACCGCATTTTCAATTACCTGGAGCAGCCTAAAACCAGGATAGCTTTATTGAAAAGCTGCAAAACTTTAATAGTTAGTCCCGTTGGTATGCGAAAACATTTACTGCTGCTGGTTGATAAGGAAATAAAAATGGCCCGGCTAAAAAAGCCTGCGGCTATTACACTTAAATTAAATTCGCTCAGCGATGAAATACTCATTGACAAATTATACGAAGCTGCAAAAGCAGGGGTAGAAATTAAAATGATCATCAGGGGAATTTGTTGTTTAGTTACAGAAAATAAAAAAATAAAAACTTCTATTCAGGCCATCAGTATTGTTGATGAGTACCTGGAGCATTCCCGTATCATGATCTTTCACAACGGAGGAAAAGAAAGAACTTTTATTTCATCTGCCGACTGGATGGTACGTAATATTGATCACCGGGTAGAAGTTGCATGTCCCATTTTTGAAAAAAATATTCAGCAGGAAATTAAGGACATTATACAGATACAACTCAAAGACAATATCAAAGCCAGAATATTAGATAACGACCTCAGCAACCAATATGTAAACCCACGCAATACCAAAAAAATACGCAGCCAGGTAGAAACGTATAATTATCTGTATCGCAAATCTTCATAAATGTTTATTGGTTCAATGGTTTATTTGTTTATCCGTAAATTCGTGCGAAGTCTACCACTAAATTTCTAAACTTCTAAACACCTAAACCAATTTGAAATTAGCAGCCATAGATATAGGAAGTAACGCAGCAAGGCTGTTGATTACCGAAGTAACAAACGACGAAAAGAACGTCCCGGTTTTTAATAAGCTCAATCTCTTCCGGGTGCCGCTGCGGCTGGGTTTTGAAGTATTTGAGACCGGCCTGATCTCCAAAGAAAAAATCATCATGCTTGTGCAAACCATGAAGGCGTATAAGCATTTAATGAATGCCTATGAGGTTGAACATGTAAAGGCATGTGCCACCAGTGCCATGCGTGATGCAAAAAACGCTGAAGAAGTTATCCGTAAAGTAAAATCAGAAACTGATATTGCCATTGAAGTGATAAGCGGCGATATGGAAGCAGGCCTTGTTTTTGAAAACCATATTGCCGAAACTTTAGACAAAGACCATAGCTACATGTACATTGATGTTGGCGGCGGAAGTACAGAACTTTCTTTCTTCAGCAACGGTGTACTTAATTTTAAGGAATCCTTCAATATTGGCACCATACGTTTGTTGCAAAACCTGGTGAATGATAAAACATGGGAAGTGATGAAAGAAATTATTAAGACCGTAACCAAAGGACAAAAAGAAGTGGTGGCTATTGGCAGTGGTGGCAATATCAACAAGATCTTCAGTATGAGCAAACGAAAGGAAGGCAAACCCTTAACGCTTGAATTACTTAAAGACTATCATAAAGAACTCAGCAGTGTGGGTTTAGAAGAAAGGATGAGGCTATTTAATTTACGCAGCGACCGTGCCGATGTAATTGTACCGGCTCTGTTGATTTACAGCAATGCTATGCGCTGGGCCGGCGCCACCGAAATGTATGTACCCAAAATTGGTTTGGTAGATGGATTAGTGCAGCATATGTGGGAGGAGTTGAAAAAGTCTTGAGCGAAATTGAAGCAGGGACAAACCATAAACCAATTTAGCATAGTATATTAAAAAACTAAAAACCATTTCCAATTCATTTTCTTTCTACATTTACATTTTCATTGCTCCCCGGATTTGTTTTATTCTAATGCAGAGCCAACTCCACCAGCATCTTCAGTTAATATAAAACAAAGCTCCATGTCTGTTCAAAAAGAAATTAAAAAAGTTACCACCGATACGCTGCAAAAAATGAAAGCTGCCGGAGAAAAAATCTCCATGATAACAGCTTACGACTTTTCTTTTGCAAAAATTTTTGATACCGCCGGTATTGATATCATCCTCGTAGGCGACAGCGCCAGTAATGTTATGGCCGGCCACGAAACCACGCTGCCTATTACGCTTGACCAGATGATTTACCATGCACAAAGCGTTGTACGGGGTATAAACCGTTGTTTGGTTGTAGTGGATATGCCCTTTGGTTCTTATCAATCCAATTCGGAAATTGCCCTTGCATCTGCAATAAAAATAATGAAGGAAACCGGCGGCCATTCCATAAAACTGGAAGGTGGCGAAGAAGCCGTGGATTCTGTAAAGAAAATTGTAAGTGCCGGTATTCCGGTAATGGGGCATTTGGGTTTAACACCGCAAAGTATTTATAAATTTGGCACCTACACCGTAAGAGCCAAAGAAACCAACGAAGCCACTAAACTAAAAAAAGATGCGCTCCTGTTGCAGGAAGCTGGTGCGTTTGCGATTGTACTGGAGAAAATTCCGGCAGCATTGGCAAAGGAAGTAAGTGACAGTTTGCACATACCAACCATTGGCATTGGTGCCGGCGGCCATTGCGATGGGCAGGTGTTGGTTATGCACGACATGCTGGGCATTAATGTTGAATTTAAACCCAGGTTCCTCAGAAAGTATCTTAATTTATACGAACAGATTGATGGCGCCGTAAAACAATACATCAGTGATGTAAAAAGCAAGGATTTTCCCAACGAGAATGAACAGTATTAGCAGTGGGCAGTTGCCAGTCGGCAATCGGCAATCAGACCCTTGCTATCCATACAACTTTTTACATTCAAAAGCTGTTAATTGCCCACTGCAAACTGCCAACTGTTCTCCGTAACTTGCAGCCCTCAATTAAAAACTACATTCAATTTTAGCTATATGAAATTTTTAAAAGCATTAAAGATACAGGCCAGCAACAATGGCGTTTCTACCGGTGTAAACTGGTTAAAAAGTAATGGCGAAAAACTAAGTTCTTATTCGCCGGTTGATGGCAAATTAATTGGCACAGTAACCGGTGCCGATACAAAGACTTACGACGCTGTTATTAAAAAAGCACAAACCGCTTTTGCCGAATGGCGCAACTGGCCTGCACCCAGGCGTGGCGAAATTGTAAGGCAGGTTGGCGAAGAATTAAGAAAAGCTAAAAACGATCTTGGGCAACTGGTTAGTTACGAAATGGGTAAGAGTTTGCAGGAAGGCCTGGGCGAAGTACAGGAAATGATTGACATCTGCGATTTTGCTGTCGGTCTTTCAAGACAGTTGCACGGATTCACCATGCACAGCGAACGACCCGGTCACCGGA
>JBKJLT010000071.1:0-10416 GCA_046596765.1 Ferruginibacter sp.
CCTGCCATTATCAAAGCCGAATGGTTTTATTTCAGAAATTTCCTGATGTGCTATAAGCATTTTTTTCTTTACCAATTCATCATAGAGTCCGCTGGCCATCAGCCTGCAGTAATGCACTTCATAAACGGGTTGTATAAAACGATAAAAATTGCCTTCCTGCTGAAAAATAAAACCGCTGTTATCTCTATATGAAGCAGGATGCATGTGTATTGGTTAATGGGGTTGTTTTAGCAGGATGCCTTATTCCGGCAGGTCATTTTCTTCTTTCCTTTTATTTTTTTTACCTGTAAAAAAGGCTTTTATAGTTAGCCAGAAATTTTTAAAAAAGAAACTTACGCCAAGCACGGCTGCAATGATCATTTGTAAAATGTAACTGCCGCTTCCGGGATCAATGTATAATAAAAAGAAATGCATAGATTCAAATCTACAAACAATTTAACAAACAGCGATGATACTCCTTTAATAACAACCGCTCCCTGCATTTTTTACGTTTACCAGCTTTAAAAACCTGTGCAACGTTTCTCTCCCATTTATCTCATAAGCTGTTTTTTGATAGCTTTGATATGCATAAGGTTGTTGCGCCAGCAAAAGCCTGATAGACCTAGCAGCAGTTGTATCCAGGTTTTCAAAATAATGCTCACTTACTATAAGCCATGCTTTTTGATTGCTGTCAACTCCATTTAAAATATGCTGCTTCTGGTAGGAAATAAAAGGTTTAAATCCTTGTTGGGTGGTATCCAGATTAATGAACTGTTTGGCAGTATCAAACCGGTTGATTAGTGCAAAATGTGTTTTTGTATCGTTATTTAAAAAGTAAAATGTATTTGAAATGAAGTTGCTATCCTTTTTTAAGCTGTTGGATATTATTTTTAATACCGCATAACCTTGATGAGGCTTTTTAAAAATTGTATAGGCGGTACTCAGCCACAATGTAGCAGGAATGAGCAGATACAAAATTACGAGCTGTACTTTTTTATTACCAAATGTATTTATGATGAAAGCAAGGGCAATCAAGCCGCTGCATAAAATACCCCA
The DNA here is from genome assembly GCA_046596765.1 of Ferruginibacter sp. Lineage (GTDB taxonomy): Bacteria > Bacteroidota > Bacteroidia > Chitinophagales > Chitinophagaceae > Ferruginibacter. The sequence goes on from JBKJLT010000071.1 coordinate 1,036, forward strand.
TTTATTAAAAGGCGTAAAAACAAAGCAGACCAAAGCAGCAGCGGTGAAAACAATGCTGGCTGCAATGTTGATCGTTTTCATATATCTGTCAGATACCACTGCATTGCTGATGCAAGACAAGTAAAACAGCACTGCAAATGGAAATACAAAAAAGAACTGCCGCATATCATGGCACAGCGGAACATACGGAGCAATTGAGAAAGGAAAATACAATGCCAGTAACAAAAGGGCAACAAAACTTATTTTCCAGAATGCGCCCGCTGCATTTTTATTAAGCGGGTATGTTAACAAAACTGGTACAGCCAGCAATAACGGCCAGGCGTTTGACACAATGGCCTCGTAGGGAACTGTAACCGTAAGTCTTTTGAAAAGATAAGCATTAGAAAGGCATCCGTAGCTACATGGATTAAAGTAGGCTGCATTTTTTATTTGTACAAGATGAAAAAAAGCATCTCCTGTATTGATGTAATAAAAAAGCAAATAACCTGCACTACCAAAAAAAATGGTTATCATCAGCGTAATAAAAAAATTGCGTGATATTTTTTTTCGATTAAAAAACAACAGGAAGACTGCACCGGCATAAACCAAAACAATGCTTTCTTTCACAAACAAACCGGCTATCAGCAATAAACCGGCAATAATTCCCCCTTGCATAGGTTGATTTTTTAAGGGCTTGTCCATATTCTTTTTTATCAATAAAAATACCAGTAATGCTATTAATGCAATATATACATCCGGCAAATTGCCGAGGGTTGTCCTGGTTACAACTGGATTAAAATAAATTAAGGAAGCTGCGAGTAATATTATACCAACGTTTTTCTGCAACCCGCATTTAAAACAAACAAAATATGCCAGCACAATCAATATTGATATGGATGGCATGGACATGGAGAAATCGTTAATGCCAAATATCTTAAACCACAACGCCTGGTAAAGCACTACCACTGGCCTGCCGGCATATATGTCCTGGGCAAAGAACATATCGTAACTGCCGTTTAAAACACGGCTGCTTAAAAAAGCATAATGCAGGTCGTCGGAGCCTTTAAAAGTATAGAAACCGAGGTACCGGGTAACAAGCATGACCAGTGTTACAAAGCAAAATGTAAACAACACAAAAGACTTTTTTCTGTGCCAATATTTATCTGCCGAAATATTAATCATCTTCTAATAATCAGTTAAAGATGCAAAATACAATATGCAGCCCTAAGTTTACAGATGCCGGGGTATTACTGGCCGCTTTATTTGTTATTCATTACTTTTGAAATACTAAAAACCTATGTATGTCTTTTATCAACTACAACACAAAAAATAAACAAACTATTTTTCCGGGCATACAAAGTGCCATGGAACATTCGGCAAATTCCACATTCGGATGTGTTACACTGGAAGCGGGTGTAATTGCACCAATACACAGCCATCCGCATGAGCAATGGACTTTTGTACTGGAAGGAGAAATGGAATTTACATTAAACGGAGAAACACAATTGCTGCTGCCGGGCATGGGTGCATTTATTGCTTCCAATGTATTGCATGGCGCTAAAGCCGTAACTGGATGTAAGGTTATTGATGTATTTACGCCGGTGAGGGAAGATTACAAATCAATGGATAACGGAAAATGAATTAATGGATAATGGAACTCTGTTTATTCAGGATGCTGTTTGAAGCTGAAAAAAATATCAATTATCCATTCCTTTTCGCTTAGTTCTGAAGGAAAAATGTTTCTGGCTCAGGTAACTAATGGTGACAATGATAACCGTAGTAAGGCACTGGCTCAGGAAGGGCCACCAGCCAAACATTTCTACAAATACTTTAAGGATAAAATAGTTGAGCGTAAGATTAAGTAAAAATGATAACCCATATCTGAACAGTTGTATCCTTCCTCTTAAATTAGAATCTACAAAAACTACATAGCGCATCAAAATAAACCCTACCGCAAAATTTACACAAAAGGAAATGAAGAGGGCAGCATTGTGTGGCTTTAGGGTGTAAAATCCCAGTTCCACATTTTCGTATTTAAAAACAAAGACTAATAATATTTTAAAAAGTGTAAGTCCCAATACCGTATTGGCGCCACCACAGGCTGCATACCTAAAAGTCTGCTCCGGCATAAACCTGCGGAACGGCGGGTAAAAAAAATCGATGAATGATATAATTAAATTTTTTGGCACACAGCAATTTTAGCATTTTATGTACGATGTTGGATGTACGATGTACGCAAATACTTTAAAGCAGTCGTACATCGTACATCAATTATATAGTTCCTCTCTCATCGCCTTTACCCTTTCATCAGCAAGGTATTCATCGTATGTCATCAACCTGTCTATCATACCTTTTGGTGTAAGCTCAATAATACGGTTGGCAACGGTTTGCATAAACTGGTGATCATGCGTGGTTAATAAAATAACGCTTGGGTAAGCCACCATATTATCGTTAAAAGAAATGATACTCTCCAGGTCAAGGTGATTTGTTGGTTCATCCAATATCAGTACATTGGGATTTTGCAACATCATCTTACTAACCATGCAACGCACTTTTTCTCCACCGCTTAATACATTGGTCTTCTTTAAAATTTCATCGCCGCTAAAAAGCATCTTACCCAGAAAGCCGCGTAAAAAATCCTCATCCACATCCTTGGTAGTTGGCGGCACATACTGGCGCAACCAATCCATCAGGTTCAATTTACTACCTTCAAAATATTCACTGTTATCGTTTGGTAAATAAGCGGTGGTAACGGTTGTACCCCATTCGTAAGTTCCGCTGTCGGCTTTCATGCGGCCATTGATCACTTCAAAAAAACTGGTCAATGCTATCGGGTCACGGCTTAAAAAAGCAATTTTATCTCCTTTCTGAATATCAAATTTTATCCTGTCGAAAATGGTTTTTCCGTCAATTTTTAATTTTAGATTATCAACCTTCAGTATCTCGTTACCCACTTCCCTATCTTGCTTAAAAATAATTCCTGGGTATTTTCTATTGCTGGGTTCAATATCTTCAATAACTAATTTTTCCAAAGCCTTTTTACGGGATGTGGCCTGCTTACTTTTAGAAGCATTGGCACTAAACCGTGCAATAAATTCCAACAAATCTTTACGCTTGTCTTCATTCTTTTTGTTCTTATCACTCATTTGGCGGGCAGCCAGTTGAGAGCTTTCGTACCAGAAAGTGTAGTTACCCGTGTAGATTTTTATTTTGCTCCTGTCCACATCGGCCACATGCGTACAAACTGAATCTAAAAAGTGACGATCGTGACTTACCACCAAAACAATATTCTGATAATCGGCCAAAAAATTTTCCAGCCAGCTAATGGTTTCTACATCCAGGTTATTGGTAGGCTCATCCAGCAATAAAATATCGGGGTTACCAAAAATGGCCTGGGCCAGCAATACCCTTACTTTAATGTTGGCCGCAATATCTTTCATCAGCGTCTGGTGCAGTTCGTCCTTTACACCCAGGTCACTCAATAAAGTGGCAGCATCGCTTTCGGCTGTGTAGCCGCCCATTTCGCCAAATTCATGTTCCAGGTCGCCGGCTTTAATACCATCTGCTTCGGTAAAATCTTCCTTGGCATAAATGGCATCCCTTTCGTGCATTACTTTCCACATTTTTTTGTGGCCCATCAGCACGGTATTTAAAACAGTAATGTCATCAAACTCAAACTGGTTTTGGTTTAACACAGCCATACGTTCGCCGGGGGTAATGTCAATGGTTCCTTTATTCGGCTCAATTTCGCCGCTTATTATTTTTAAAAAGGTAGATTTACCGGCACCATTGGCACCAATAATGCCGTAACAATTTCCTTTGGTAAAGCTGATATTAACCTCATCGAACAAAACCCGTTTGCCGTAGGCCAGCGTAATATTATTTGCACTTATCATAGTTGTAAAAAAGAGCGCAAAGATAGGGGAAGCAATTCGCAATTGGCAGTCAGCAGTGGGCAAAATTTAGTATCGGTCATCATGCTTAATTGCAAACTGCCAACTGCTTTTTGCCAACTGGTATTGCCAACTGCCAACTGCCAACTATATTTGCAGCATGTCAATAGTGAAAAATTTACAAAAAAGCACCATCGAAAGTTTATCAGCTTTATACAACCAATCTTTTACAGGTAAGGATTTTCAGATAAACCAGACTAAGCCAGAATTTGAAGGAGATTATACCGTGGTCATGTTTTCATTAGTCAAATCATTGAAATTGTCGCCTGATGTTATCGGCAACCAATTGGGAGAGCATCTTGTAAAAAATTATCCGCAATTCTTTTCTGCATTCAATATAATTAAAGGCTTTTTAAATCTTACCGTTGCCGATGCTTACTGGCATGATCTTTTGAATAAGAATTACAACGATATCTGTTACGGCAAAAAAGAACTGAATGGCAAAAAAGTGATGGTTGAATATGCATCGCCAAACACTAACAAACCTTTGCACCTTGGGCATTTAAGAAATATTTTTCTGGGATGGAGTGTGGCTGAAATTTTAAAAGCCAACGGATATGAAGTCATAAAAAGCTGTATCGTTAACGACAGGGGCATTCATATCTGCAAAAGCATGATTGCGTGGAAAATGTTTGGCAATGGGGCTACACCCGAAAGCACGGGGACAAAAGGCGATCATCTTGTGGGCGAGTATTATGTAAAATTTAATGATGTTTATAAAGAACAGGTTGCTGAATTAATTGCTGTAGGTAAAACCAAAGATGAAGCAGAAAAAGATGCTCCGATAATGAAAGCTACGCAACAGATGCTGCTTGATTGGGAGGATGGAAAACCTGAAGTGATGGCTCTCTGGAAAACCATGAACAGTTGGGTATATGCAGGTTTTGATGTTACTTATAATAATATTGGTGCCGACTTTGATAAAATCTATTACGAAAGCAATACTTATCTTTTGGGAAAAGATATTGTGCAACAGGGCATGGATAAAAAAGTGTTTTACCAAAAGGAAGACAGCAGCATCTGGATAGATTTAACTGCTGAAGGATTAGATGAAAAAATTGTGCAACGCAGCGATGGCACATCAGTTTATATTACACAGGATATAGGCCTGGCATTACAAAAGTATGAGCAATATAAAATTGATCAGAGTATTTATGTGATTGGAAACGAACAGAATTACCACATGAAAGTTTTGCAGTTGATCTGCAAAAAACTGGGCATGCCCAATGCCGAAAATATTTATCACCTGAGTTACGGCATGGTAGAACTTACCAGCGGAAAAATGAAAAGCCGTGAAGGCACGGTGGTTGATGCCGATGATATTGTGGAAGAAATGCTTAGCACATCGCAGCAGCATACCGAAGAACTGGGTAAGGTAAAAGATTTTACTGTAGATGAATTAAAAACGCTTTACAACACCATCGGTTTAGGTGCCATGAAATTTTACCTGCTGCGTGTTGACCCGAAAAAAACAATGGTATTCAATCCTGCGGAGAGTATAGATTTTCATGGATTTACGGGACCATTTGTACAGTACACGTATGCTAGAATAAAAAGCATTTTAAGAAAGCAGTTGGCCAGTGGGCAGTTGGCAGTGGGCAGGGGCCAAATGACCAATGACTTATTGAAGGCCGAAAAAGAAGTTATTGTTGTTGCAGAGCAATACGGTTCAATAATAGAACAGGCTGCACAGGAGCACAATCCTTCTGTTATTGCCAATTATGTTTTTCATCTTGCCAAAACATTCAATTCCTTTTACTCCGAACTTTCTGTTGCCAATGCAGAATCGGAGAGTAAAAAACAACTGCGGTTAAGAATTTCAATATTAACCGCAAATGTTTTAAAGAGCGGAATGAGTTTAATGGGAATAAATGTTCCGGAGAGAATGTAACTGAAAATTTGAGATAATATAGTCAAATTTGAAACACATAGTAAGATAAGGTAACATAGAATAACACATAGTTCTATGTTTTCTCTATTGTTTACTATGATCTATGTGGTTCAAAAAAATATAGAAGAACACATAGCCCTATGTTTTCTCTATTGTTTACTATGATCTATGTGGTTCAAAAAAATCTCCACATGGTCAGACGATGGCGTCAGACCATGTATTAAAACTTCGGCGTTACTCCCATCTCATAAAAGATAAAAGAATAAATATCCGCTGTGGTCTCAATATTCTTTTTGGTATTGCTGGCACCATGGCCACTGTTGGTATCAATGCGAATCAGTACCGGGTTTTTCCCTTTATATTTTTCCTGCAGGGTTGCTATATATTTAAATGAATGTGCAGGCACTACCCTGTCGTCGTGATCGGCCGTAGTTACTAAAGTAGATGGATAATTTGCTGTAGCACTGATATTATGCATCGGCGAAAAACCGTACAGGTTTTTAAAGTTCTTTTCATCCATTTCGCTGCTGCCGTAATCGGCTATCCAGTTAAAGCCAATGGTGAATTTATGAAAACGCAACATATCCATTACACCCACTTGTGGTATCGCCACACGAAACAGGTCGGGCCGCTGGTTCATAACAGCACCTACCAATAAACCGCCGTTGCTGCCGCCCCGCAAAGCGAGCCTGCTGCTGCTGGTATATTTTTCTTTAATAAGGTATTCGCCTGCAGCAATAAAATCATCAAACACATTTTGTTTATTAAGCAACATACCTGCCTTATGCCATACCTCGCCATACTCGCCACCACCACGCAGGTTTGCTTGTGCAAATACACCACCTGCATTTAAAAAGGGCAACAAAGTGGCACTAAAAGCAGGATTCAGATTTATATTGAATCCGCCGTAACCATATAGTAAGGTAACATTGCTGCCATCTTTCTTAACTCCTTTTTTGCTGATGATGAACATCGGGATTTTTGTACCGTCTTTTGAAGTAAAGAAAACCTGTTTGGTTTCATAATCGGCAGGTCTAAAAGCCACTTCCGGTTTACGGAATATGGAGCTTTTTCCGGTAGCTACTTCATATTTATAAATGGTAGGCGGAAAAGTGAAGGAGGTAAAAACGTAAAACAGGAATTTATCATCACGGTCTCCGCTAATGCCGCTACCATTGCCCAATGCAGCATATTTAACTTCTCCCAATTGCTTTCCGGCCAGAGTGTACACGTAGGTTTTGGTACTCACATCTTTTAAATAAGAAACAAATAATTTTCCGCCGCCAGTACTGGCATTCTGTAACGGTTCTTTTGTTTCTGCAATAATAGTGGTTGCTTTTTTCAGATCGGGATTTTTTATATCCACGGCAATCACTTTACCGTTGGGCGCTCCTGCATTTGTCTGTATCAAAAATTTATCGGCTGTATTTTCTATAATGCCATAATCATCATTCGTTATATCCGGAACAACAGGATAAAATTTTCTTTCTGTTGCTGTAAGGTCCATAGCATAGATCGCATTGCCATCAAGGCCTTTTCCCCTGTCGCTTAAAGTAAGGAACAGGAATTTTTCATCCTCACTTGTTGATGCTGTGTGAAAACGCTGAAGATTATCTTTGTCTTCATAAATTAATTTATCGGCACTTTGTGCTGTACCCACTTTATGATACCATACCTGGTGGTTCTCATTCTTGCCACTCAATGCGCTGGCGCCTTGTACTGGTGCAGGGTAACGGCTGTAATAAAACCCATGTGCCTCCCAGGCTGCACCGCTTACTTTAACCCATTCAATTTTATCATCCAGGTTTTTACCGGTGGCCATATCCCTTACATAAAAAGTTTGCCAGTCGCTGCCGCCCTCGCTTAAACCCACTATGGCATAAGTTCCATCTTTGGATAAATTAAAGACTGTCATCCGGGTAGTTCCTTCCTTGCTTAATTTATTGGGGTCTATCACTTCTTCTACTTTACCATCCAATCCTTTTTGGCGATAAAGTACCGATTGGTTTTGCAGGCCATCATTCTTATAAAAATAAAACCATTCGCCATTGCGGAACGGCGCAGAATATTTGGGGTAATTAAAAACTTTTTCAATCGCTTGCTGAAAATTTTTACGGTAAGGTATTTTATCCAGGTAGCCGAAAGTAACTTTATTTTCTTCGGTAACCCATGCCTTGGTCTCTTCACTTTTATCATCTTCCAGCCAGCGATAGGGGTCGCTTACTTTTGTACCAAAATAAGTGTCTGTCTGTTCTGTTTTTTTTGTAGTGGGATAAGTTAGTTGTGCCATCGTGTTTTCAGCAAAAAGAAATGCAGTAAGTAATAAAACTAATTTCATAAAAAATATTTTTACTAAGATAGGATATTTGGCCTGCACAATTTTATAGTAGTATATTTTAAATGCCTGTTCAAAACTTATAATACCATCTTTATTTCAAAAGTAGTCCGAAGGACTGCGATGAAATATTAGATGGTATTATGCCGACAGAAAAACTACTGGACTATTTATATGTTTAGTCGGTATAAACTTACGTTTGACACACTAACTGTGTATTTTCGACACATAAAATCAAAGCATTATCCTTATTTTTGAATGATGAAAAACAAGGTTACCAGAATCGGAGTACTAACATCGGGCGGCGACAGCCCCGGTATGAATGCCTGTATAAGGGCGGTTGTACGCACGGGACTTTACCATGGGCTGGAGGTTTTTGGCATCATGAGGGGTTATAGTGGTATGGTGGAAGATGACATAATACGTATGGAAAGCCGTAGTGTTGCCAACATTATTCAGCGTGGTGGTACCATTTTAAAAACATCGCGTTGCAAAGAGTTTTTTACCCCCGAAGGACGAAAAAAAGCCTACGAAAATTTAAAAAAACACGGCATTGATGGTTTAGTGATTATTGGTGGCGACGGCAGTTTTAGAGGTGCACAGATATTCAGTAATGAATTTGATATTCCCTGCATAGGCTTACCCGGCACCATTGATAAAGACATTGCCGGAACCGATTTTACCATTGGTTTTGATACGGCAGTAAACACCGCCGTGGAAGCCATAGATAAAATACGTGATACTGCCGATGCACACGACCGCTTATTTGTAATTGAAGTAATGGGCCGTGATGCCGGATATATTGCCTTGCACAGCGGCATTGCCACCGGTGCCGAAAACATTTTGATACCCGAACGGAAAACAGAAATAGAAAATATTATTGTTCAGCTTGCCGAAAAAGAAAGACGCAAAAAATTAGTTAATCTAATTGTGGTTGCCGAAGGAGAAGAGTTTGGCGGAGGCAACGAAGTGGCGAAATTTATTAAATCCCGTTTACCATTGCTGGAAGTAAGGCTTTGTATTTTAGGACATATTCAGCGGGGAGGTTCGCCCAGTTGTTTCGACCGTTTAATTGCAAGCCGCATGGGATACCATGCAGTGGAATCGCTGGTTGAAGGAAAGCATAATATTTTTATTGGAATTGTGAATAACAAGATCAATTATATACCCCTGAATGAAGCTATTAAGAAAAAACAGCGCATCAGTGAGGAGTGGCTTAAGAT
>JBKJLT010000360.1:0-6166 GCA_046596765.1 Ferruginibacter sp.
TGGCTGGCATGGCAAATACCGTTGTAAAACCCCGTTGGCCTTACCCAAACCGAAAGGGTAATTTCATTTTTGAAATTCAGAGAAGGTTTATTGGGAATACGCATGTATTGATATACGCCATTAAAATGATAGGCACTGTTGCGGTTTCCAAACCTATCGGCGGTGATGGTTGCGTTATTGAATGTGGGATTGTTTTTATTGCCACTTGCATCGTTGGCAGTGCCATTAAAAGGATAGTAAGCCTGCAGCCCTTTATCTAGATTGACCTGAGCGTTGCAAAATTGTGCAATAAATAAAAAGCAGGATAAAAGTCTTTTCATGTTGTGTATAAAAATATGCTTAAATACCTGTGTAGTTAAAAGGTGTGATAGCTTTTAGTTCTTTTTTAACAACACCTGATACCTTTAATGTTTCAATAAAATCATGCATTATTTTTTTATCAATTACTGCTTTCCCCCTTGTTAAATCTTTCAAAGCTTCGTATGGGTTTGGATAATTCTCCCGGCGCAAAATAGTTTGTATGGCTTCGGCAACTACTGCCCAGTTATTATCTAAATCAGCTTTTAGTTTGGCTTCGTTTAAAACTAATTTGCTGATTCCTTTTTCTGTTGATTTGATAGCGAGGATGGTATGCGCTATGGGCACGCCAATATTTCTTAATACAGTTGAGTCAGTTAAATCTCTTTGCAAACGTGATATGGGGAGCTTTGCTGAAAAGTGCTCCAGCAAAGCATTTGCAATGCCCAGGTTGCCTTCCGCATTTTCAAAATCAATAGGGTTTACCTTGTGCGGCATGGCACTGCTGCCAATTTCTCCTTTTTTAGTTTGCTGTTTAAAATAATCCAAGCTAATGTATGCCCACATATCCCTGCAAAAGTCAATCAGGATGGTATTGATGCGCTTGATGGCATCAAAATGTGCAGCCATCGTATCAAAATGCTCAATTTGAGTGGTGTATTGCTGGCGTTGTAAACCCAGTTTGTTCTCTGTAAAATCGTTGGCAAATTTAACCCAGTTATGTTTTGGAAAAGATACATGATGTGCATTAAAATTACCGGTGGCACCACCAAACTTGGCTGTAAAAGGTATATAGCTGAACAACTGAATCTGGTTTTCCAGACGCTCAACAAAAACCATCATTTCTTTTCCCAGCCTCGTAGGGCTTGCCGGTTGACCATGTGTACGGGCCAGCATGGGCAAATCTTTCCAGGCAATGGCAAGTTTACCAATAGTATGTTGGAGATTGATGACTGCCGGCAAATATTCCAGTTCTATACAGTTTTTCCAAAGCAGGGGAATAGCAGTATTGTTTATATCCTGAGATGTTAATCCAAAATGCACCCATTCTTTCAAATGACCGGCTTTGCAATTATCTAAAGCAATTTTAATAAAATATTCAACTGCTTTTACATCATGGTTAGTTACCGTTTCTGTTTTTTTAATTTCAGCAGCATCAGTTAACGAAAATTCATCTGCCATCTTTTGCAGATGCTGCTTTGTTTTCATATCCAGTTTAAAAAACTTCTTTTCGGCCAAAAACAAAAAATATTCAACTTCCACAAGCACACGGTATTTTATCAAAGCATATTCACTAAAATATTCTGCCAAATGGGCCAATTGTTTACGGTAACGTCCGTCAATGGGAGATATGGCAGTTAGTTGATTTAAATCCATGATGTTGCAGTAAATTTGCGACAAAAATACATTAATTGACACAGAAGATAAGAGTTGGAGCAGTTAGTTATTTAAACACAAAACCACTGATATATGGTTTTGAGCAGGGAAAAATGAATGATGAAGTTGAACTTTTAATTGATAATCCTGCTAATATTGCAAAGCTCTTATTGAATAATGAAATAGATGTGGGCCTTGTTCCCGTGGCCATTATTCCGTTTTTAAAAGAATATCATATCATATCTGATTATGGAATTGGATGTGACGGAGAAGTTGCCAGTGTTTGTTTGTTCAGCGATGTTCCCCTTCATGACATTACGACGATCTTACTTGATTATCAAAGCAGGACTTCGGTAGCATTGTTAAAAGTTTTACTGAAAGAACATTGGAAGATAGCACCAGAACTAGTCGCCGGCATCAATAATTTTGAGCAACAAATTAAAGGAAACATTGCAGGGCTTGTAATTGGCGACCGGGCTTTGTTGCAGCGGGGTAATCATAAATTTATTTACGACCTTGGGCTGGCATGGAAAGAGTTTACCGGTTTGCCTTTCGTATTTGCTGCATGGATAAGTAACAAGCCGTTGCCAGCATCTTTTTGTGATGCATTTAATGAAACTACAAAAACGGGTTTAAATTATATTACAGATATTGTTGCAGCAAATCCTTTTAGTGCTTTTGACCTGGAAGATTATTACAACAATTTTATTAAATTCAGAATAGATTTAAGGATGCATAAAGCATTAACTTTATTTTTGAGCAAATTAAATAGGGCTGTATGAAATGAGCCATCAGAAAATTTCTTATTAAAAGAAATGATTAAAGGCGTATTCCCTGCCCGTTCGATCAGGCGGGCATGCGACAAATAAAGAACAATAAAATTTAACGCATGAAAGTTGTAATTTTTGCAGGCGGACTCGGTACCCGTATTTCGGAAGAAACGGACTCCAGGCCTAAGCCAATGGTGGAAATAGGAGGCAAGCCTGTTTTATGGCATATCATGAAAATATATGGCAGTTATGGCTTCAACGATTTTATAATTTGCCTCGGCTATAAAGGATACGTGATTAAAGAGTATTTTATGAACTACTTTTTGCATAACTCCGATCTTACCATCGACCTGGAAAATAACGATGTACAGTTTCATAGCAGCAAGAGTGAAAAATTTAAAGTAACGCTTGTTGATACCGGGCTTAACACTAAAACAGCAGGCAGGCTTAAGGCAGTGCAATCTTATATAGGCAACGAAGATTTTATGCTTACTTATGGTGATGGGGTTTGTGATGTAAACCTGCAGGAATTGCTGGCCTATCATAAATTGCATAATAAAATTGCAACAGTAACTGCCATATCGCTGGATGCACGTTTTGGTGGTATGGATCTGTCGAAGGAAGGTGAAGTGGTTGCTTTCAAAGAAAAAGCAAAAGACGAAAGTAAGTGGATCAACGGGGGTTTCTTTGTATTAAAACCCGAAGTTTTTAAATACCTGCAGGGTGATATGAGTAATATGATGTGGGAAGATGAACCATTGGAACAACTGACGAACGATAACCAGTTACAGGCATTCCAACACAAAGGTTTCTGGAAACCGATGGATGCATTAAGGGATAAGATCGAATTAGAAAATCTCTGGCAAACCGGCCAGGCAAAATGGAAAACTTGGTAGATATTAAAACACTGGAATCTTTTTACAAAAACAAAAAAGTTTTTATAACGGGCCATACCGGTTTTAAAGGTAGCTGGCTTATGGCATGGCTTCATCAGTTGGGAGCCACATTAAAAGGTTATGCGTTGGCACCCGAATATGCGGAATGTCTTTTTAATGTATTGGAACCTTTGCAAATGATCGAAAGCATTATCGCTGATATCAGAAACAAAGAAAAACTTACCGAAGAAATTCTTTCATTTCAACCCGATTTTATTTTTCATTTAGCAGCTCAGCCGCTTGTTCGCCGCAGTTACCAATTACCTGCCGAAACTTTTGAAGTGAATGTTGTGGGTACGGCTAATTTATTAGAGGCAGTAAATCAACTTACTAATAAATGTTCTGTAGTTGTAATCACTACCGATAAAGTTTACGAAAATAAAGAACAGGATATTTTATACAACGAAACAAATGTTTTAGGTGGGTACGATCCTTACAGTGCCAGCAAAGCTTGTACAGAAATTGTGGTCAGTTCTTTCCGTAATTCTTTTTTTAATGTAGATAAAATTGAACAGCATAAAAAAGGAATCGTTTCTGTTCGTGCCGGCAATGTAATTGGCGGCGGCGATTTTAGTGAAGACAGAATTGTGCCTGATATTGTTAAAGCATTAAAACAACAAAACACAATTGAAGTGCGTAACCCCGGTGCTGTTAGGCCCTGGCAGCATGTGCTTGAACCATTGGGAGGTTATTTATTGCTTGGTGGGTTGTTGCATGATGATGCAGTTAAATATTCCGGTGCTTATAATTTTGGTCCTGAACCAGCCGATCATTTAACCGTAAAAGAATTGGTAGAACTGGCCATTAAAACCTGGCAAAGCGGCGCTTGGAAAGATACAGGAGATAAAAACCAGGTTCACGAAGCGCAATTGTTGAAATTAGATATCAGCAAGGCAAAAACAACACTAAACTGGCAACCCAAATTAAATGCAGCAACTGCAATTGAGTGGACGATAAACTGGTACAGCAAAAAAGAAGACGTTGCTGATTTTACTTTTCAGCAGATAAATGATTACATGCATTTATGATCTTTACCGAAACCATATTAAAAGGCAGTTACGAAATTACACTAACACCGCATGGAGATAACAGGGGATGGTTTGCACGTACTTATTGTAAAAATGAATTTGAACAAATTGGCCATCAACAGGAGTGGGTGCAGATCAATCATTCTTTTTCGGCACAAAAAGGAACAGTGAGGGGAATGCATTTTCAACATCCGCCTTATGCCGAAGTAAAAATGCTGCGCTGTATTGCAGGATCGGTTTATGATGTTATTATTGACCTGAGAAAAGACTCGCCAACGTTTTTAAAATGGTATGGTACTGAATTATCGGCAGCCAATAAAAAAATGCTGTACATACCCTCCGGCTTTGCACATGGCTTTCAAACGCTTTCAGATGATGCCGAACTTATTTATCATCATACTGAATTTTATACGCCGGAGGCAGAAGCTGGTATAGCATACAACGACCCGGCCATTAATATTGTCTGGCCATTGCCCGTATCAGAATTATCTGTAAGAGATACCAATCACCCGTTAATTGATTCAACATTTAAAGGATTATAAAATGAACTGCAGATTTTGTAAAGAAGCATTAAAAGATGTATTTATTGACCTGATAAATTCGCCGGCTTCAAATTCTTTTTTAACTAAGGAAGAACTGAACGAGCCGGAAACATTTTACCCGCTGAAAGTTTACACCTGTGCAAATTGTTTTTTGGTACAGGTAGATGAGTACAAAAAATCGGATGCCATTTTCGACAGCAACTATGTTTACTTTTCATCGTACAGCACAAGCTGGCTGGCCCATGCAAAGCAATACACCGATATGATGACCGAACGCTTCGGTTATAACGAAGAGTCATTGGTTATTGAAGTAGCATCAAACGACGGATACCTTTTGCAGTATTTTAAAGAAAAAAACATTCCGGTAATGGGTATTGAACCAACTGCCAACACCGCCGAAGTGGCTATGGGCAAAGGGATAAAGACAGTGATTGAATTTTTTGGAACAGAGCTGGCAGATCGTTTTGCAAATGATTGGGATGTTAAAGCCGACCTGCTGCTGGGCAATAATGTGCTGGCGCATGTGCCGGATATTTTAGATTTTGTTGGCGGTATGAAAATAATTTTAAAAGAGACCGGTGTTATCACCATGGAATTTCCACACCTGATGCAGTTGGTGGATAATAACCAGTTTGATACCATCTATCACGAACATTTTTCTTACTTATCTTTTTACACAGTAAAACAAATTTTTGAATCGCAGGGATTGGAGATGTTTGATGTGGAAGAGATACCAACGCATGGTGGCTCTTTACGTATTTATGCAAAACATAAAGAAGACGACACAAAAACTATTTCGGAAAATGTTACGGCCGTATTGAAAAAAGAAACCGATAAAGGTCTTGATACGTTGGCCTATTATGACAATTTTCAGCAAAAGGCATTAAAGGCCAAAATCGACCTTACTGATTTTTTGATACAACAAAAAAGAAACGGAAAGAAAGTTGCCGCCTACGGTGCTGCAGCCAAGGGAAATACCATGCTTAATTATTGTGGTATTAAAAGCGATTTGATAGACTTTGTAGTGGATGCAAATCCGCATAAGCAGGATAAGTTTTTGCCGGCCAGCCATATACCGGTGGTAAACGAGCAGTTTTTGAAAGATGCCAAACCTGATTTTGTATTAGTTTTACCCTGGAATTTAAAAGATGAAATTGGAACACAATTGAGCTACATAAAGGAATGGGGCGGTAAACTGGTGGTGGCTATACCGGGTA
>JBKJLT010000467.1:0-5525 GCA_046596765.1 Ferruginibacter sp.
AATGTTGCTGCCTGGTATTTATATCTTAATCAGGAGTTTGTGTACGTGGGCGATGATGGCAATATAGAACCAAGTGGTAAAACCCGCAGAGAAGGTATTGATGTAATTATGCGTTACCAGTTTACAAAAAAATTATTTGCCAATGTAAATATTAATTTTACAAAACCCAGGGCTATTGGCGAACCCAAAGGCCAGGATTATATTCCGCTGGCACCCACAACAACCAGTACCGGCGGGCTTTTTTATAAAGCCAAACAAGGTTTTAATGGAGGCCTCACTTACCGCTACATAACAAGCAGGCCTGCTAACGAAGACAACAGTGTGGTGGCCAAAGGATATTTTTTATTGGATGCATCCATCAACTACACCAAACCAAAATATGAGATTGGCCTGGCTATAGAAAATATCTTTAATGCAAAATGGAACGAGGCGCAGTTTGCAACAGAATCGCAGTTACAAAACGAAGCGGCACCTGTTACCGAACTGAACTATACACCGGGAAGCCCGGTTTTTGCAAGGTTGAAGCTGGCTTTTTTCTTTTAGTAGCAAAGAAGGATTTTATGCGGAAATGTTTTTTGCCACTGAAGCACGGAAGCACAGATTTTTTATTTGCCTGCGGCAAATTTTTATCGCCACAAAGACACGAAGGCACAAAGGATTTTCCCTTGCGGAAAAAAATGAGTTTTGCCGGTAAAACGGGAAGGCGGTAAAGTATTCATATTCTTTCACGTAGTGAAAGCAACTTAGTGCCTTGGTGCCTTTGTGGCAAAAAACTTTTTATTGCGAAGCAATAAAACAAATACAAACACATAAAACTGTATTTTTTTAGAAAATAAACAATTATCTTTTACAACACAATCAACAACCGCATGAACCATTTAAAAGCTAACAAACAAAACATTGCACTCAAAGCAATGGGGTTATTGATTATGTTTTTTTTAATAAGCCAGTCTTTATTTGCACACGATGTGGAGGGCCTATCAAAACTTAGCAAAACAGAAGTACTGGGTATTTACCTGCAGTTGGGTTACACCCATATTCTACCGCTCGGGCTCGATCATATCTTATTTGTGCTGAGTTTATTTCTTCTCAACCCTAAATTAAAACCAATTTTATGGCAGGCAACCGCATTTACTGTGGCGCATACTATTACGCTTGGCCTGGCTATGTATGGCGTTATTAAACCGCCAGCCAATATTGTAGAACCAATAATTGCCCTGTCTATCATGTATGTGGCTTTGGAGAATATTATCTCCAATAAATTAAGAGCAAGCCGCATTGGCATTGTATTTTTATTCGGGCTTATACATGGTATGGGCTTTGCCAGTGCATTAACCAGCCTGGGACTTCCAAAAAATGCTTACCTGGAATCTTTACTGATGTTTAACCTGGGTGTAGAACTGGGACAGGTAACTGTTATTTTAGCTGCTTTCTTTTTACTGGCACTGCCCTTTGGCAAAAAACCTTATTACCGTAAAAGAATTGTAGTGCCGATATCTGTTGCTATTGCCGCCATTGCGGCTTACTGGACGGTTGAGCGGATATTTTTTGCGTAGTTGTATATCTACATAAAACAAAATTGCCAACCTTTATGGCCGGCAACTTAATATAGCTTGTTTAGAAAACCCCCTTTTTGTTATTTAATTATGGAACTTTTACAATTTCGCTGTAACTAACATTACCATACTCATCAAATTGCTTTAAGCGGTAGTAGGCAATACGGCCATTTTTAACTACAGATACATTTTCTTTAAAAGCATATTTTTTGCCGCTGCCTTCGGTAGTAAAACCATCTAATACCAATGCCACGGTTTTAAAATCTTTCATATTTGATGATCTTTCTACTTCAAAATAGCTGTTCCTGAATTCAGAAGCGGTATTCCAGTCAAGTATTACCGATTTATCAGTCATGGTTACTATTATCGACTGGTAAGTAACGTTGCCTGTAGGTTCAGGAATTATGGTTGAAGTATTTTCGCCTGATACTGTTAAGGCCGATACAGAGATAACTGAAAATAACATTACAAGAAGAACAAAGGTTGATTTTTTTGCAATTGAAGTAAAAATGGTCATTTTTTGTGGTTTAAATTTTACAGAAGTTAAGTTTTTAGCGAAAACCGCAATTTTACTCGATGGTAATTTTACGGTGTTTCGGGTTAAAAACGCATAAAGGGTAATTATTATTGTAGCGGGGGTAGATTTTTTTCGACTTTTACTTATTAAAAATACTCGTACATAATCTATTGTATTGATTTTAAACAACTTAGCTGTAATAAAAATTTTTTTGTAAAGGATGGATTTTTTTATTTTAAGGGATGGGAATTCGTTGGTCAAATGGTGGCTATCAGATTAACCAGGCTATTCCGCTGAGAAAACCCGATTCCTGCAGGCTCCAGCCATTTAATGTTAAGTTCTGTATCAGTATTTTGAGCCAAAAAGATATTTATATTACCTGGCAACCCGGGATAAAGCAGGTTGAAGAAGGGAAAAAGTGGAGCAAACGGAGTACAATCTGGAAAGATTATAGGTTTTAATGTTTGGTGGCGGTATGTTCCTTCTATAAATTTCAAGAGTACCAATACACAAATTTAATGCTCATATATATGCTATTAACATAGTGTGTATATTTGAGGATGACAGATTTTTTTTCACAGACTCACATTACCTGCAAGCATAAAAGACAACACCATGCAAAAAATAACTGCTTTTCTTTTAGCAACCTTTATTTCTACATTTTTATTAGCACAAAAAACGGAAACCGTTTATCTAAATCCTGAAGACAGTACATCTAACTTGTACATTATAGTCTATCCTCCAAAACTTCCGTATAAAGGATATATTTTCCTTATTCCGGGAATGTTTCAAAAGGCCAAAGATGTTTTAGTACAAACTGACTTGCCTAAATATGCTGCACAAAAAGGTATACTCACAATCATACCTACATTCAAAACAGGCATTTCTTCTTTTGGCATTGAAACTGCTACACTGAGTTCATTTGTTGAAATTTTAACCCATGTAAATAATATATATAAACTGGGTGAAAAAAGATTTTATCTAGGAGGATTTTCCATTGGTGGAACATGCGCTTTAAAATATGCAGAACTTGCTTTAAGTAAAAATTACAAGGTAAAACCGACAGCAATTTTTGCAATTGACTCACCATTAGATTTTGAAAGGGCTTATAGAGCAATGAACCGTGAAATAAGATTACCCAATAGTTCAGAAGATGCACTAGCGGAAAGCAATTATATCCTGAAGCGATATAAAACAATATTTGGGGGAATACCTGATGATAACCTACAAAATTTCTATCAGTTGTCACCATATTCATATAATGACACAACCCAACAAGCTATAAAACCATTGGTCAATTTACCTATTCGTTTTTATACAGAACCTGATATTCACTGGTGGCTTAAAGAAGGAGTTGACTATTCGCTGATGAACGCATTCGATTTTGCAGCTATAACAAATGAATTAAGAAGATTAGGAAACACAAAAGTTTCATTAATTACCACAAACAATAAAGGATATAGAAAACCTGGTAATACGCCACATCCACATTCGTGGAGTATAGCCGAACCCAAAGAACTTGTAAATTGGCTTTTAACCCAAAATTGAAAATGCCTGCAGGAAATAATTAAGGTTTCGTTTTGCCCAACGGGCAAGAAATGAAACCGATGTTGAACGGAAACCGGTAAATTTTAAAAAGCCTATGGAGTTGTTGTACTGTTTCTGTCTGCAAAAAGAAGCTGCAGGAGGTACGCTTTTTTGTAAGCGTGGTTAAGCGGGCACTAATTGCTTTATTTTAGCTTTGTTTTGTTTGTTCCCTTTTCAGGCAGAGTCTCTGCCCCGATTTTGTGCGCTGGCTTGCAGGACTCGCCGTGCTACGGAGCAATTGCATAAACTTTAGTACCCCATTGATTAGTGGTGGTTCCTGGGCTAACACGCATTGCCCGGTCAGAGAACTCGCCTCCGAATTCATTTTTGAAAGAGGAATAAGAATTAGGCTACTGCAAAACTCACTCCCACCCATTAGCCAGCACATCAGCAATATGCATAGTTTTTATTGGGAGGTTTTTGTTGGTTATAAAACCGTCAAGCTGCATCAGGCAGCTAATATCTGTAGAGATGATGTATTCGGCACCTGTAGCCAAGGCATTGGTTAATTTCTGGTCGGCCATACCGGCAGAGATGGCTTCAAACTTTACGGCAAAGGTGCCGCCAAAGCCGCAGCAGGTTTCCACATCATTCATTTCAACAAGCTCCAGTCCTTTTACAAAACTTAATAATTTACGTGGACCGGTTTTTATTTTGCACTCACGCAGGGCGGCGCAACTATCATGGTATGTGGCTTTACCGTTCAGTTGGGCACCGTAGTTTTCAATCTTTAATACATCGGTTAAAAATTCAGTAAACTCATAAATGCGTTTGCCCAGATCTTTAACCGCATTGTGCTGCGATGAGTTTTCGAACAGCTTGCTATAATAATTACGTACAAAGCCCACGCAACTGGCGCTGGGTGCTACAATATAATCGGCCCCTTCAAAATCTTTGATGAATTTTGCACATACATCCCTGCTCTCATCCCAAAAGCCGGCATTAAAAGCAGGCTGTCCGCAACAGGTTTGGTTGGTATTATAGGTTACATCGCAGCATGCTTTCTCCAGCACTTTAACCATGTTAAAAGCGGTTTGCGGGTAAAGCTGGTCAACAAAACAGGGTATAAATAACTGAACCTTCATGCTATTGGTTGATATTACAACTTTGCCAAAGTATAAAACTTTGGCAAAGTTTATATTTATTGCTGCGTTTTTAAATATTCTTTTACGGTTAGTTTTTTATCTTCCACAGCATCGTAAACTTTTACTTCCAGCGTTTTAGAGTTTACAAAAAATCGGTAATAGGTTTCAAAACGCCCGTTGCCATTATAGCCTGCCTGCACGGGTATATCGATTTCATCTTTTGCAGGTTCATCCAGCATAAAAGCAATGCCGTGTTTATGATTGCTGATAGAATCAATGTACTTATCGCTCTTTTTTACGAAAGGAAGTTTTAATAAAGCCGCCGTAATCTTATCTTCCAGTAAAGTGTCTTTAAATGTGTGTATGTAGGCTGTGGCTTTATCCGGCTTCACATCTGCTACGGTAGTTGTATCCGTTGATACAGCGCTTTCTTTGTCTTTTGCATTATTGCAGGCCATAGTGCCAACCATCAACAATAAAACTACCAAATTCTTCTTCATATCCGTTTATTTGAAACTGCACACTAATGCAATCATTTTAAGGGCAGTGATTGCCGCTTCGGCTCCTTTATTGCCATGTATGCCGCCGGTTCTTTCATCTATCTGCTGCTGGTTATCTACAGTTAGCACACCAAAAATAGTTGGTACGGGTAAATTTAAATTTAACTGCACAATACCATCTGTAACCGCTTTACATACACAATCAAAATGCGGCGTATCGCCCCTCAATACACAACCCAATGCAATAAATACACAGGGTTTATCATCTTTATATTTATGC
>JBKJLT010000528.1:0-10278 GCA_046596765.1 Ferruginibacter sp.
AACCTCCATGCAATCAGGGTTTATTTTTTTGCTGCAGGTATTGCATCAGATCGCCTGATTCAATTTCGGGTTTGCCGGACAGGTCTTTGTTGTACCAATATATCCAGGCAGTATGCGATTCGCCATCCTGATACACAATTACTTCTTGCCGCTTGTATAAAGCTGTTTCGCCTTCTTCAACGTTTATACCTTCGTAATCATCTAACTGGCCAATGGCCCAGGAAAATTCAAGCGGGTTATTGATGCTGTACAATTCGCCGGAAATAAATTTTTCTTCGGTTGTTGCTGCTGCGGCAGGATATTCGCCCAGGTCGAATAACTTTCCTTTTACCACAGCTTCGCCCAGTAAATGAAAATATTTGGTGAGGTATTCATACACCGGGTTGCGGAATCCGCTACGGAGGGAACCGTACACAAATAATTTATAATTCTCGTTACTCATAATATATTTCTTTTGAAATACCGGCCTGTTTAATAAAGCTTAAAAAAAGTACCATTCGGAATATCTTTTTTGCCATGCACAGGCATTACAATCGTTTTTCTTAGTTCAGGTTGGAAGAAGATATGGTGGTTACCGGTACTCTTTTTAAAAGGAATCTTTTTACTTCTAATAATTTTATTAAATGTTGCGGACTCCGGTTCATGAAGCAAAAGTAAACGCTTAATTAATTCAGATTATAACTCCTGAAATTAAGAATGGCTTTTATGCTGTTAATTGCAAAGAATATTCCAGTGTTTCATTATCATCTGGCACCGGTTCGCCTTCTTCCTGTAAAACTTCAATATATCCTTTAATAGCTTCTTCCGCCATTTCCAAAGCATGCTCTACAGTTTCGCCCCAGGTAATACAACCTGGCAAGGCAGGAACAATCGCTGTGTAAGTACCTCCCGGTTCATTACGCAATACAATACGATATGTTCTTGAAGTATTCACTATGTAAATATACAGATTAATTATTCAGCTTCTACCAGCAGGCATTTGCAGTGCAGGTTGGGATTATAAATTTAAAGATGATAACCTAAAATAATAATTCTATTATTTCTTCTTTTGTTTTGCCAAAATGATTGGCTGCTTGTCTTAAAATTGAGTTTAATGTACCTGTTTTAATTGGGCTGTGGTTGGGAATAGCCAAATGGTGTTGACCGTTAATAATTGTGGTTACTTTAATGTGGCTTCCCTTTTGTTGTACTTTTTCATAACCCAATTGAGTTAAGATTTTTACTAACTCCTGCCCAGAGATATTTCTTGGCAATTTCATAATGCCATTATTTCATCTTTTATATAATGCAGATGTACCAACGAAGGCCAGTCTGTCTTATCATCATAAAAGCAGTCAATTCCACTGCGTATGTTTTCTTTTAAAGCATCGATAGTATCGCCTTCTGCAAATATACCAAGCCCAAGTGCTTCGGCGTGATATCCGCCTTCTTCCGCTTCATGTACTAAAAATGTAATCTCTTTCATACTAAAGAATTTAAACGATCATTTCAAATATACAATTTTATTACTGAGCCTCTACCAAAAAGCAATACACTTCTTTGGGGCCATGCACACCGGTTACCAGTGTTTTTTCAATATCGGCAGTGCGGCTGGGGCCGGTGGCAAAAGTTATGAGCGAGGGAATATTGCCGGCCTGTCCGACCGAGTCATCCGGGCGGGCGTATTTTTCTTTCATGCTTTGCAGGGCATCTTTTACATCGTACACAAGCTGGTTGGTATAAGCAATGCAAATATGAATAGGGGCATACACACTAACCGTGCGGCCGCTTTGCTGTGCGGCACTCATTACAATAGTGCCGGTACGGGCCACCAGAAATTCGCAACCGGTAATAGATGCATCGCAACTTTCCAGGTTAATGGTGTTGCTGAATTTTTCATTCCATTTATCGGTATTGCAATAAATTTTTGACCATTTTTTTTCGGCGATCAATTGCTCCAGTTGTCGCTGCATTTCTGCTTCGCTGAGGCAAAAAGAAAATTTACCCTGCATATTAATGAACTCCTGCGCAAATACCACATCTAAGCTGTCGGTTGGGGGATGGAAAACCGAATTGACTCCTTCGCTTTGCGGAAAAGGCAAAGGCACCGGGTGACTCAGTGCCTGCCTTACTCTTTTTAAAATATTTTCTTTTGCCGATGTTGAAGACATGATTCTTTTTAATTAAAACCCGCCTTCGACAAGCTCAGGCTGACAGCTTCTTACCTAAAAACAATTTTTTAAATTGCCGGTGGCGTTTTTAATTGTTCAGGCAGTTCTGACGAAGGTTCCTCATCAACAGCTGTTTTTTCATCAACCACAATTTCCAAAACCTTTTTTTCTTCATAGGGCCTTTTGCCTATCAAAGCTTCCACATCGCTTTTAAACAATACTTCTTTTTTCAATAATTCTTTTGCAAGCTTTTCAACATCACCTTTCTTCTCTGTCAAAAGTTTTTTAGTAATTTGATAAGCATTGTCAATAAGTTTGCGAACCTCTTCATCAATCATCTTACCGGTCTCTTCACTAAATGGTTTGGTAAACACATTCTCCTGATTGGGGTCGTAGTAGCTGATGTTACCTATCTTATCATTCATTCCATAAACAGTAATCATGCTGTAGGCAATCTTGGTTATCTGCTGTAGATCATTACTGGCCCCAGTACTAATTTTACCAAAGAAAATATCTTCGCTGGCACGGCCACCAAGTGTCATACATATCTGATCCATCAACTGATCGGTATTGTACAGGTATTGTTCTTTAGGTGTGTATTGAGCATAACCCAATGCTGCAGTTCCTCTTGGCACCACCGTAACTTTTAATAACGGATAAGCATGCTCCAGGTACCAGCCGCAAATAGCATGGCCGGCTTCGTGGTATGCAATTATTTCTTTTTCCTCCGGCGAAATGATCTTGTTCCTTTTCTCCAGGCCACCAATAACCCGGTCAATGGCATCCTGAAAATCGCTCATATCAACTGCCGTTTTTCCTTTACGTGCGGCAATCAATGCAGCTTCGTTACAAACATTGGCAATATCTGCACCGGCAAATCCCGGTGTTTGTTCGGCCAGTTTATGTATATCTAACGTTTCAGAAATTTTAATAGGACCAAGATGCACTTTAAAAATAGCTTCCCTTCCAACCATATCCGGACGGTCGATGGAAATCTGCCTGTCGAAACGACCTGGTCTCAATAACGCACTGTCCAATACATCAGGACGGTTAGTTGCTGCCAGAATGATGATGCCTAAATCGGTTCCGAAACCATCCATTTCTACCAGCAACTGGTTCAATGTGTTTTCACGCTCATCATTACTCATCATCATATTCTTGCCACGTGCTCTTCCTATTGCATCAATTTCATCAATAAAAATAATGCAGGGTGCTTTTTCTCTTGCCTGCTTAAACAAATCACGTACACGGCTTGCGCCAACGCCTACAAACATCTCCACAAAATCACTTCCGCTAAGGCTGAAGAAAGGAACCTGTGCCTCGCCTGCAACGGCTTTGGCCAATAAAGTTTTACCGGTGCCCGGAGGGCCAACAAGTAAGGCACCCTTTGGAATTTTACCACCAAGTGCAGTATATTTTTTTGGATTTTTAAGGAAGTCAACAATCTCCATCACCTCCACTTTTGCTTCATCTAAACCGGCAACATCTCCAAAGTTTATGTTAACCCTGGTTCCTTTTTCAAATAGCGTTGCTTTAGATTTTCCAATGCTGAAAATGCCGCCTGCCCCACCGCCACCGCCTGGCCCGCCAACTTTACGCATCATCATTACAAACAATAAAACAATGAGTAAAATGGGTAATAAGGTTTGTATAAGCTGGCCAAAAAACTCACCTTCCTTTTCCGGGTTATCAACTATCTGGGGAACAGTTGGATGATTTTTATAAAACTCAATCATCTGCAGGGCAAATGTTTTATCATCAACAATATTGAAGAATAACTGGGGTTGGTCTCCTTTTACGGCTATTGCTGCTTCGTAGTTTTTATCTTCGGGCTTTATGTTTAAAGCCTCCCTGTAATAACCCGCTTTGTTTTTTAAACTGTCGGCATAAATAAAAACCCGTACCATATCTTTATTGCCAACAGTTTTAATTTTTGCCACATCGCCCTTTAATACCATGGCATAAAATTTCTGTTGATTAATTTCTATGCCTGCACTGCTTACCGTACGGAAAAAATTCCAGGCAATGATGGTAAGGAAAATGATCCCGTATATCCAGTAGATATTGAACTTTGGCTTCTTTTTATCATCTCCCTTCGGGGGTAAGTTGTCAGGGTTGAATTTCCTTTTGCTGTCTTGCTGATTCATATTTTTTTATGCTATTGTTGGGGATACCCCGTATTTTGTTGTTTATACTTTTAACAATAGACGTTTGAGTTTGGTTGTTATTTTAAAATATTTTTTATCCTTCGTGTTCCATTGCCGGTGCATCGCTCCACATTTCTTCCAGTTGATAAAATTTTCTGGGTTCGGGCAACATAACATGTACAACTACATTCACGTAATCTATCAATATCCATTGCTGACCCTGGCGGCCTTCGTGTTTGTAGGCTGTTTCCAGGCATTTTTCTTTTACATCTGTTTCAATAAAATCTGCAATAGCCCTTAACTGTGTGTTGTTGGAGGCCTGACAAATGATAAAAAAATCGGCAACTGCTTCGGGAATTTTCCGGAGATCGAGGCTTACAATTTTTTCGCCCTTTTTTTCCTGGATGGCATGAATGATTGCTTTGAAGATTTTACTGTTCCTGGTAATCCGCACAATAGAACTTTTTTTGCGGGTATTTAATGCGTTTAAATTGTTCAAACCTGTTTTAATTTTTAATTTTTTGCCAGTGCTGCAAATGATTGCCAACACTCTATTTGTTATTGTTTTTTAATTAACCAGCACGTAGCTTGCAATTATTGGCAAAAGTAACACTTCTTTGCCATTTGAATTGTTATGAATGAAGGGAGTTTTTTTACCATTTTAGATACCGTGGACAGTACCAATAACTATGCCATGGCAAGGATAGATGCAGGATTGGCAACACATGGGATGGTTTGGTTTGCAAATGAGCAAACAGCCGGTAAAGGGCAAAGAGGAAAGGTCTGGACCTCTGAAAAGGGTAAAAATATAGCGATGAGCCTTGTTTTGGAGCCTGAAAAAATGAAAATTTCCAACCAGTTTCATTTAAGTGCTGTTGTTGCTCTGGCATGTTTTGAGTTTTTATCTGCTTATATAGAAGGTGAAACCAAAATAAAATGGCCCAATGATTTGTTTTGGCGTGACAGAAAGGCAGGGGGTATTTTAATTGAAAACAAACTGCAGGGTAAAACCTGGAAATGGGCTGTGATAGGCATTGGAATAAATATTAACCAGACAGTATTTGATAAAAATTTGGCCAATGCTGTTTCGCTTAAACAGATTACCGGCAAAACTTTTAATCCGGTGGATCTTGCAAAAGAACTACATGCTTTATTAATTAAAAAATTAGCAGAACAAATAAACCTGGAAAAAACGTTGAAGCAATACAATCAGCATCTTTTTAAAATAAATGAACTGGTAACCTTGCGAAAGGGTATCACAAGATTTGATACAGTAATAAAAGAAGTATCCCCGCAGGGCAAATTAATAACAGTTGATGCGATAGAAAGAGAATTTGATTTTGGAGAAGTGGAATGGGTGTTATGATGTTTCACGCTGAGGCCTTTGCGTGAAATTTCCACGGCTTTATAAATTTTCAGCTTCTCTTGCCTCCACTTCAAACCGGTTATTGCAGTAACCTTTTCGTAAACTTTCCCAAAGGTATTTTACAACAAAATTAAAATAGCCGTATTGTTTAAACTGGTTGATATGGCAAAGCTCATGCCTTAACCATTTTTCATCTTTTAAAAACTCAGTTTTGGAAACGCCAAAAAGGTGAATGGTCTTTCCCAATACCATGGCCACATTTGTACTACGTAATTTTTTAGCAGCGATTTTTGCAAGCCATGAGTTTTCTTTAATTATAAATTTGCAATTATTCAATTTCTGCCCAGGCTTTTAAAATTTCTTCGGTGTGTTGTTTGCTTTTTGGTTTCAAAAATATCTTTCGGATCACTCCTTTCTCATCAATTAAAAAAGTGGTGCGGTGCAGGCCCATATAGGTTCTGCCGTATAGTTGCTTCTCTCCCCAAACACCGTAGCTGTCAATAATTTTATGATCAGCATCCGCAATTAATGTAAAAGGCAGATCGTATTTTGTTTCAAATTTTTTATGCTTTTTTTCTTCATCGGGGCTAACGCCCAAAACAACAAAGCCCTGTTTTTTTAAGAGGCCAAAATTATCACGCAGGTTGCATGCCTGCACGGTGCAGGTTGGCGTATCATCTTCGGGATAAAAATACAAAACTATTTTTTTGCCTTTAAAATCCGACAGTGAAACGGGTTTGCCGTTTTGGTCTTTTCCTTTAAATACAGGAGCCTTTTTGCCCTCAATTAAATGTGTTGCCATAATTTACCTTGTAAATTTGTAATTTTTTTCAGTGATGTTCCCCACCTGGTCTTCTGCAATAATCTTTAATTCATGTTCGCCTGCCGGGCACATTTCATCAAAATCGTAAATAAACCTGCTGCCTTTGTCATTACTGAAACGAAGCCAGTTTCCATCTAATGTTGCAGTAAAGTTTTTTATTTCTTCTGTATTGTCTTTAATAACAAAAACTATACGGCTTTGTTTACTGCAGTTCATCCCATCTTTAAAGCCAATGGGTGTAATGTTTGGCGGCACCGTATCAATCATTAATTCAAAACTGCCAAATTCCCTGAAGGCGGCTTTGTACCAACCTGTTTCGTCTTTGTAGTTTTCAGGCTCTGCGAGGGTGTAATCATTTTTGCCATTTGCAAAACGGTGCATCACCATTTTATTTGGTAAAGGCGTTGCAGCTTTAATACTTATAGCAAATTTTCTTTGCAATGGAACACTTGTATTGTGCAACTGGTAAACAGTGTAACCCTTGTTTGGTATTATTTCATTGTATTGAAAACGCATGGAATCGTACAAACAAATTTGAGGTAAATAAAACCGAAGCGTGGCATTTTCAAAAATATTTATAAAGCCCGGATGAAAAGCTTTTGGCTGAAAATACGTGGCTGAGTCTTTAACTTTTGCTTCAGTAATTTTAGTGTTGCGCTGTATATCAAACTGCACTACTGATGTGTTTCCATGTGCATCTTTTACAACAAGCTTTATTTTATGTGTACTGTCATCTTCAATGGTAATTACACCATCTCCATTAAATGTTTTGTAAACACTGTTATTATAACCCGGCAATTTAGAAACATGCTGTATGTAAGCACCTCCACTGCTTCTGTATTTGTAATCTATATGTGCATTTAAATAACGGGTTTCATCATAGCCGATGCTATCTAATTGAAAGCCCACAATGGGTTTATCATTCTCGTACAACAGGGTTTCGTAAATACCGTTTTTATTGGCCGATCCGGTATACCTGTCGGATGCAACTATGCCAAAACTTACCTTATCGGTTTTTGCAATAATGAGCCCAGGCGTTGTAACATACACACCATTCACTTTTTTAAGTACAAAAATTTTGGGTGTTTGTTCGTAAGTACTTACGCAGCGGTCGTACACAGCCAGTTTATAAACATCGGGTGCAACATCATCCGGTATTTGAAAATTAAATAATGAAGGGTTTAAAACTTTATCTGTTTTGGTATCTCTAATTTCAAAATGCAAATGTGGCCCTTGCGAACCACCTGTGTTACCGCTTAATGCAATGGTATCACCTTTTTTTACGGGAAATAAATTTGCAGGAATATCTAAGTAAACAGCCCAGCTTTTTAATTTATACTGCTGGCTTTTTACATAATTTTCCAGGGCCGGATATAAAGCATTTAAATGGGCATACAAAGTAGTTAAGCCATTTGGGTGATTGATATAAATGGCCTGTCCAAATCCAAAAGACTCAATTTTTACTTTGGCAATATAACCATCAGCAGCAGCAAGTATTTTTTTGTTTTGCGCTTTGTCTGTTCGGCAATCCAATCCCATGTGGTAATGGTTTGGCCTTAACTCGCCAAAGTTGGCAGCAAGGCCAATTACTGCAGCAACCGGATAACCAAAATAATCTCTGGGGTAATTTTTAGCAGGAAAAGGCTGTGCTGAACAATTGTAAACAAAAGGCAACAAAAAAAGCAGGAAAAAACAAAGTTTAAAATTATTAGTCATTATTTTTTAAAAAAAGTCTATCATGTGTAATAATTCCTAAAATTACGTCTAAACTAACAAACCTTCCTTTTTTAACCCAAACCGAAATCGTGAAAAAAATATTCCTGCTGGCTTTTTTAATCGTAACAATTTTTGCTGTAAGGGCACAAAATACAGATTGTAAAGTGCTGGCAGACTCTTTAAAAGGAAGCTATGAAGGCGAATGTAAGAACGGAAAAGCTGAAGGTAAAGGCAAAGCAACCGGAACCGACACTTACGATGGCGAATTTAAAAACGGCCAACCGGATGGTACGGGTAAATACACCTGGAAAAAGGGAGGTTATTACGAAGGCCAATGGAAAAAAGGACTGAAAGATGGAAAGGGTGAAATGCATACCATTGAAAATAATGAGGTTATTGTAAAGACCGGTTACTGGAAAAAAGATAAATACATAGGGTTGTATGAAAATCCTTACAGAATAATTACTACAACAAGCGATGTAGGAAGGGTTGAGGTAAATAATACCGGTAAAAAAGGACGCTCAATAACAGTAACTGTTAAGGGCCTTGTGGACAGATCAAGTATAAACAGCAATCCGAATGCTATTGTTGTAATGACCGATTTTCAGATAGTAACGGGTACATACACCACCAAATCAAACAACAAACTCACAAACAGCGATGTAACCATATTCCGCGATGTTGTTTTTCCTTTTATGGCAACTTTTAATTTTGGAACATCCATTTTGCAAATTGAATTATTCGAATCAGGAGATTGGGATATTCAGGTACCTATATCAAAATGATGATACTTTTTTCTTGAGCGACAAATTGGTTACTTAAAGCCCCGCCTGTAAAAAAAATGCACTAAGCAACCGGAATATTTTGTACACGTTTTTTATTTACAGCATTTACAAGTACTTTTGCACGCCACAACACAGGCAATAACACTATGCCCAAAGATAAATCCATCCAATCAGTTTTAATTATCGGCTCTGGCCCCATTGTTATAGGTCAGGCCTGCGAATTTGACTATTCCGGCACACAGGCAGCCCGTTCTTTAAGGGAAGAAGGAGTAAAAGTCATTCTTATCAACAGCAATCCTGCTACTATTATGACCGACCCTATGATGGCCGACAAGGTTTACCTGTTGCCGCTTACGGTTGAAAGTATTGAACAAATACTGATGGAAAATAAAATTGACGCCGTGTTGCCAACCATGGGCGGACAAACAGCTCTTAATCTTTGTAAAGAAGCAGACGAGTTGGGTATTTGGGAGGCAAATGGGGTAAGGTTGATTGGTGTAGATATAAAAGCCATTGATAAAGCCGAAGACAGGGAAAAATTTCGCCTTTGGATGATTGAAATGGGCATACCGGTTTGTCAGGCTAAAATTGCCAACTCATTTTTAGAGGGAAAAGAATTTGCACAAGAGATAGGATTTCCGCTGGTGTTACGCCCTTCTTTTACATTAGGAGGTAGTGGAGGAAGCATTGTATTTAGTAAAGATGAACTTGATGAAGCACTGAACACAGCATTAATTGCAAGTCCCATACATGAGGTGCTTGTTGAAAAAGCTATACTGGGCTGGAAAGAATTTGAACTTGAATTGTTGCGTGATAATGCAGACAATGTGGTAATTATTTGTGGAGTAGAAAATTTTGATCCGATGGGAGTGCATACAGGGGACTCTATAACTGTTGCGCCGGTAATGACCTTAAGCGATACGGCTTACCAGTTAATGCGCAACACTGCCATAAGGATGATGAGGGACCTTGGAAATTTTGCAGGCGGTTGTAATGTGCAGTTTGCACTCAATCCACAAACCGAAGAAATTATTGTAGTGGAAATTAATCCAAGGGTTAGCCGCTCATCGGCCCTGGCCAGTAAAGCAACCGGTTACCCCATTGCCAAAATTGCTGCAAAGCTTGCCATTGGTTATAATCTGGATGAACTAAAAAATCAAATTACCCAATCCACATCAGCTTATTTTGAGCCTGCGCTTGATTATGTAATTGTAAAAATACCCCGCTGGAATTTTGATAAATTCAAGGGTGCAAAAGATACACTGGGCTTTCAGATGAAAAGTGTTGGTGA
>JBKJLT010000422.1:0-11653 GCA_046596765.1 Ferruginibacter sp.
CTCCATCATTCCCCTTAGATTATTCCTGGCCGAATCGGGTTATTTTAAAATGGAAATTGGTTTGGGCAAGGGCAAAAAATCTTTCGATAAAAGAGATACCATTAAAGAACGGGAAAGCGATAGGGATATTAAGCGGAAGTATGGGGTGTAACCCCCTCCGCCAGTCCTGAGCATTGCCGAAGGAAAGGGGGAACTTTGGAGAATAATATTGTAAAGAGTTTTTACTTTTAGTTAAAGTAAAATGATATGGAAAACAATATGTTTTACGGGGCCAGTAATTTGATTTTTGAAAGAGCTAAGAAGTTAAGAAATAATGTTACCCCAACTGAAATGATTTTATGGGGTAGATTGAAAGAGCATTTTCCTAATATTAAATTCAGAAGGCAACATCCAATTTCATTTTATATTGTTGATCTCTATTGTCATTCTAAAAAACTGGTTATTGAAATTGATGGTAGCATTCATGATTTTGAAGAAATGAAAATTAAAGATGAACTAAGACAAAAAGAATTAGAGTTACTGGGATTAAAAGTCGTAAGGTTTACAACAAAAGAAATTACAAACCACCTGGAGTCAGTTTTAAAAACAATTGAAAAGCACTTGGCATAATCGAACTGCATAGTTCCCCTTTAGGGGGCGGAGGGGGTTAGCACTTCCTATTTGAAGTATTGCTTTTATAAAATAATACAGGTAACTTTAGCAAAGCTATGTGGCTGCTACAGAACAAAAAAGTAAAAGCCTGGCAAATTTTTCGACTTCTCTATTAAATTTTCTTATCGCAATATCCTCTAAAAATTACCCATGTTTTGGCAATCATGTAATCCTTAAGCGGTAAAATCTCATCCTTTATGAGTCAAAAGAAAAAAATATTTTTCACTTATTCAGATCCGGACAAAACACAGTTCAACAACCTGTGCCTTCATTTTTCGGTATTGCAGGATAAGGCAGAACTCTGGTACAAGGATAAACTGCTTGGTGGCGATAATGCCGATGAACTGATAAAACAAAAGCTATCGGAATCGGATGTTTTACTTCATTTGTTAAGTGCCAACTCAGCAAACGACCAAACCTGTACTAAGCAGATTGAAGAATTTGTTACTGCCAAGCGAACAATTATTCCGCTGTTACTAAGTTCGTACGCCTGGCAGAGTGATCATACTTTCAGCCGGTTTGAAAGCCATATTTTACCCGAAGATAAACAGCCAATTGACCTGCACAACAATTTTAATAAAGTGTGTACTGAAATTGTACAGGATATAAACAAAACGGTTTTTGGAGAAAGACAAACCAATAAAAATACCAGCAGCCGTGCATTTTACTGGATTTTGGGTACATTAGTTTTTGTTATCGGTATTTTAACATCGGTATATGTTTATAAACTTTTTAACGACTGGATAATACCGCTGATTGTATTTTTAATGTTTGTAAGTATTGATTTACTGATACTGCGTAAACTGCTTTTTCCCACAAATATTTCATCTTTAAAATTTTAGCCATGGCAACCGATACTAAAAATGTTGACCTGCTGCAACGGTTTATCGAAAATGAAAAGAAAGCAAAAACATGGACTTTAATGAGTGTTACTTTGTTTTGCCTGCTTGCATTTGGCGTAATATACCTTGCCTGGAAATTAAAATCGGCGGAAACCACCATCTCATCTCAGGAAAAAAAAATAGTAGAGCTTAACACATCGTTGACGATAGCACTTGCAAAAGCAGATTCAGCAAATGATGTATTGGCTTCAAGAAACATGAAATTAGAAACCAAAGATGTTAATTACGATTCGCTGCAGAATATTACCAACTCACTGCTGATAAGCCTGTCAGAAATAAAAAAAGAAAACCCCACAGAAAAAGTAATAAACTCAGATAATACAGTGATAGATAAAGCAACACAGGAAAAAATTGAGAAACTGATTGTACCTGCCAATATTGAAAAAATTCAGGAAAAGGAAACGAAGTACACGGTATATATACAGTATGCAGATGGCTATGAAGAGCAAGCTACAAAACTGCGCAATTGGTGGCAAAAGGAATATATATGCCCTAAACCTGAATTTATTCCTAACCGGTCTTTTAATGCATCTGTAAATTATTTTTATGAAACGGATTCAACTGAGGCCAGAAAGCTGGCAAAACTTGTTGAACAAAAAATAGGTTTGCCGGTTAAAGTAAGTTATTTTAAAATGAAAGCCCCAAAAATGCAACTTGAACTCTGGTTAGGTAAATACCAGGCAAAAACAACCGAACAGATTTTTAAGAAATATGAGATAAATAAAGCAACGTTGCAGAGAGCTGATACACGGCAACAACTACAGCAGTTAGAAATAAAGCAATAAAAATATTTTATGCCCGATAAAAAATTAAAAGTATTTATTTCCTACGCTCATAAAGACGAAGAAATAAAAAACGAGCTTGATAACCACTTAGTAGGATTAAGGAAAAGTGAAATGATAGAAGTATGGAACGACCGGCAATTGATTGGGGGCGATGTATGGGATGAAACGATTATTGAAGAACTAAAAGCAGCCGATATAATTATCCTTTTGGTAAGTGTTAACTTTCTTAATTCAAAATATATCTGGGAGAAAGAAGTTGCCATTGCTATGGAACGGCATAAAGACAAAACAGCAAGGGTAATACCGGTAATTGCAAGCAGTTGCGATTTTGGCGATATGTCTTTTGCCCGCATTCAGGCTTTGCCAAAAAACGCTACACCGATTGATAGCTTTATGGGTGGTGAAAGAGCCAGGGTATATACCGAAATAGCAAAATCAATAAAGGACGTGGTAAATTTTATGCGTGGCGAATAATACCAATTAGACATTGAAGTTCTCTTAATAAAAGCTGTCAGGTTGAGCTTGTCGAAACCGGCGCCATTTAGGAAAAGAGCTTCTTTATTTGTGAACCCGCCTTCGACAAGCTCAGGCTGACAGTGTTCTTTTAATGTCTAATCGGTATAACAACAAACATAAAATCTAACACTCACTCAAACTCAGCGGTACATTCACCGCCAGGCCTCCATCTGCAGTTTCCTTGTATTTGTGGTTCATATCCAAAGCCGTTTCCCACATGGTTTTAATAACACCATCTAAACTAACTTTGGCATAATCGGGACTGCTTTGCATAGCCAGTTGGCTTGCAGTTATAGCTTTAATAGCACCCATGGTATTGCGCTCTATACAAGGCACCTGTACCAGTCCGCCTATCGGGTCGCAGGTCATACCCAGGTGATGCTCCATCGCAATTTCGGCAGCCATTAAAACCTGGCGTTGTGTGCCTCCCAAACATTCGGTAAGCGCTGCAGCAGCCATGGCACTGCTTACGCCAATCTCAGCCTGGCAACCACCCATAGCTGCCGATATGGTTGCTCCTTTTTTAAAAATGCTGCCGATTTCGGCAGCAGTTAATAAAAACTGAATTATTTTTTCGTCCTTATCTCCATTACAAAAAGCAATATAATACTGCAGCACAGCAGGTATAACGCCTGCAGCTCCATTGGTTGGTGCAGTAACTACCCTTCCAAAGCTTGCATTCTCTTCATTCACCGCCAGGGCAAAACAACTTACCCAATCCAGTATATAAGTAAAATTATTGCCACCATGTTTTACCAGTTCAAGCCAGCTATCATAATCAGTATAAGTTTTGCCATTCATTAATTTATCATTCAAACTGGCGGCACGCCTTTTTACCTGCAGGCCGCCAGGCAAAGTGCCGGTAACATGGCAACCACGATAAATGCATGCTTTCATTACGTTCCAGATATTGAGCAAACCTGCTTTGGTAGCCGCTTCGGTACGCCATGCGGTTTCATTTTCTAAAACCACATCACTGATGTTCATACCGGTTTTCATACACCAATGCAATAATTCGTTTGATGTGTTGATGGGAAAAGGAAGATGAACATCAGCAGATGATGTATTTGCTTCTCCCCGTCCGAACGCCTGCCCGACTGTGTCATTCAGGCGGGGCTCATCCGGGCGGGCTTCTTTTACAACAAAGCCTCCACCAACTGAATAAAACGTTTCTGCAAAATTTTCATCATTATCAAGCTCAACTAAAAAACTTAAAGCATTGGGATGAAAAGGTAACGATTCGCCCATTAAAAATTCAATATCCTCTGCGGCATCAAAATCAATTTCATGTTTACCACTGATGAGTATTTTTTTCATCAGCCTGATGTCGGCGATTTTTGCATCAATATTATTTACATCAAAACTTACCGGGTCGTCGCCGCTTAAACCTAACTGCACGGCGATATCGGTTCCATGTCCTACCCCGGTTTTTGCCAATGAGCCATATAATAAAACGCGTATTGCTTTTACCCGGTTCAGTAAATCTTTTTCGAGTAAAGAATTGGTGAATTGCTGTGCTGCACGCCAGGGGCCAAGTGTATGGCTGCTTGATGGGCCTACACCTATTTTAAACATATCAAAAACAGAAATCGCTTCGTGGCTCATTCGCTTAAATTTTTAGGCTGAATTAAAACCTTTACTGCTGAAAATTATCAACTAATTTGTTACTTCTATTAGTTGAACAGTGAAAAGAAGAATAGAATTTGCAGGAATAGTTGATGTAGCACTGGCTCCATATCCAAGCGAAGGAGGCAGATATAAATTAATAGTGCCTCCTTTTGTAATTAAAGGAATTCCCAGTTGCCATCCGGCTATTAATCCGCCCAAAGTGAACGTTGTTGGCGTTGTCTCCTCGGCAGTAGAAGTAAATTTAAAATTGTTGGTTAAATAACCTGCATATTTTACTGTTACTTTCGAACAAACTGCCGGCGTAACAGTTCCGGTACCTGTGGTAATGATCTCGTAATAAAAACCACCGGAGTTAAAAATGGCCATCGGGCGATTGGCATTAACCCAGGCCTGTAAATTTGCAATTTCTGAGGCAGGCACTACAACAGTAGGTGCTGTATATGTACAACCAGGATCTTTGGCTGGTTTAGTGCACGACGATAGAAACACACAAAAGGAAAATAAAATGAGCAATCTGCTGAACATAATTTTTGTTTTTTATTTAAAGTGAATAATTTATTGATTTAAGCCGGATTTGGTTGCTTTGTTCATTAGCTCCTGATAAAGCTGCTCATTCATTTCCCATTTATACTGCATACGGAAATAAGAAAAAAAGAACATACAGATAATTACCGCTATTACAATGGTTAGTACAGATCCCGGCAACCTGGCAGAAACTTTGGTGTACCATTCAGGAAAAAAAAGATAGATTACTGCAATAAAAAGAAGGATAGGAACACTGAACAGTGCTGCCATTGGCAGACCCGAAGTAAGTTTAACAGAAAAAGATTTTCGTCTGTCTCTTACAGTTTCCCAATAGGTTATAAATTGTTTATCTTTTTCTGAAAGCATCGTGCAAAACTAATGCAATTTGGCAGTACTTTGATGCTTTCACTTATCGCAAGGCTTGGCAACACTGCCAGAAAATGAAATGCAGGGGCAGTACTTTGTTATGTAGTGAATATCATGTAGGTTTGTCTGGCATAAATATTCTGCATGAAAATAGAACAACTGCTGGTTCAGCATTTTTACAATAACAGGGAAGTTACTTTACAGGGCATGGGAACTTTTACCCTTGCTGCCGATTATGTGATGCCCAAAGAAAATGATAAAGATGCTGAAATACCTGAGAATGCAATCACGTTTCAATACAATGCCAGGGCGATTGAAGATGAAGCTTTAATTAATTATATAGTACAGCAAAGCCGTAAAATGAAATCGCTGGCTGCTGCTGATCTGGATTCTTACCTGGTGCTGGGCAAACAGTTTCTGAATATTGGCAAACCTTTTAAAATTGAAGGTATGGGTATGCTGGTAAAAAGCCAGCAGGGCGATCTGGAATTTACAAAAGGACAGGCTTTTCATGCAAGAATGGAAACTTCTCCGGCTGCTGTAAAAGAACAAAGAGCCAATCCTGAAATTTCTTTTGCATCAGAAACTAAAACTGAAGGCAACAGTAAAAAAGGCCTGCTGATTGCTGCTATCATTTTAGTTATTGCATTGATTGCTGCAACTACCTGGTATTTTTTAATAAAGAAAAGCAGCACTGCCGGCGGGCAGGAGGATTTAAAAGTAAATATTGATACTCCACAAGTAAATGTTCAAAAAGTGGATAGCGTTGCCATAAAACCAACAATACCACCTGTTGTAAATGATGGTTATACTTTTAAAGTGGTTTTTCTTAAAACGATTGATTCTGCAGCAGCCGTTGCCCGGATGAATTTTTATACGGCCCGGCAGCATAAAGTAATCATGTACAAAAAAGATTCGCTCACTTATATTTTGGCCGAGCCTTTTACCCTTCCCTTATCCGATACGGCGCACATAAAAGATTCTCTTAACAGATTTTATTACAAGGGCAAAGGGATTATAGAATTGCAATAATATTTTTTCCACGCTAAAATCCAGCAACATGATGCAACAGCCGGTTCAAAAAAAAATCGCTTTTGCATTTTGGGTATTAGCCCTGCTTGATATTACAGGCATTGCTGCAAATATTCCATTGCTGCACTTTATTGCAAAGCCGCTCCTGATACCCGCTTTAATGCTGCTGTTATCATTTACAAAATCAGCAAACCCCGGAAAAAATCTGCTGCTTGCGGGTTTGTTTTTTTCGTGGATGGGCGATGTGTTTTTACTTTTTGAAAATAAAAATGCACTGTTTTTTATTTTTGGGTTAGCCAGTTTTTTAACAACCCATATTTTTTATATCATTTATTTTTTAAGAATCAGATCCAACCGGCCTTCATTATTAATAAAGCAACCCGTTTTAATTGCACTGGTTTTGGGTTATGGATTTACCCTTGTATGGCAACTGTATCCTCATTTAGGCGATTTAAAACTGCCCGTAATAATTTACGCATTGGTTATTTGTACCATGCTGCTTTGCAGCCTGCATGTATTTTTAAAAGTAAACCGTAAATCTGCTTTGTATTACCTGGCGGGAGCATCCGTTTTTGTTGTTTCCGATTCATTGCTGGCCATCAATAAATTTTATCAGCCTTTTGCTTTTGCCGGTTTACTCATTATGCTTACCTATTGTGCTGCACAATATTTTGTTGTTTGTGGCTATACCGAAAATGATCCATCATGAGCAAAGAAGAATTATTAAACGAACTGGCAGCAAATACCTGGGTTATGATAAAACCCTCGCCCATTGAGGGTATTGGCGTATTTGCCCTGCGTGATATACCCAAAGGTTGCCGTAGCATGTTCAGCAAAGCTAATGAACAGGAACAATGGATACCTATTACTAAGACCGAAGTAGAAACATTACCTGACCATGCAAAAGCACTGATAGAAAATTATTGCCTGTATGACGAAGCACATTATTTTGTACCCGATTATGGATTTAAAAAGATGGACCTGGTAAATTTCTTAAATCATTCAGATACGCCAAATGTTATTTCCATCAATGATGGTGAATTTTTTGAAGCAATAAAAGATATTAAGCAAGGCGAAGAACTGCTTATTAATTACGGACAAATTGTGGATGACTCAGCATAAGTTGATTACTACACTCATTTATTTTTATTAAAATTAAGCAACCAGTGATTACCATATTTATCGGTAAGGTCGCCGAAAGTGGCACCCCAAAAGCTTAGTTCCAAAGCATGGTCTCTGTTACCGCCTGCTGAAAGTTTTTCATAAAAACTTTCTATCTCTTCATCGCTGCTGCAGTTGATGGCCAGCGAAACAGCATTGCCTTTCACCAGCCCCTGCTCTCCTACCATATCCGATCCCATAAGTATCAGATTGTCTTTTGTAAGCGTGGCATGTAAAATACAGTCTTTCATTGTTGCAGGCATCTTATCCGCCAGCGGCGATTCGCCAATGGTTTGCAATGTAAGTTCGCCGCCCAGGCAATTGTTATAAAAGTTCATGGCTTCACGACAATTACCGTTGAAGGTTAAATAGCTATTTATTTGTGTCATCAGGCCTGTATTAATTTTTTAATATCAAATTTTGTCATTTGCATAAAAGCCTGCATAACCCTTGGGGCTTTTTCCGGGTCGGTCATCAGTTGGCCTAAAATGGCCGGCACAATCTGCCAGGATATACCAAACTTATCTTTCAGCCAACCACACTGGCTTTCTTCTCCGCCTTCAGTAAGTTTGTTCCAGTAGTAGTCTATTTCTTCCTGGGTTTGACATGTTACCACAAATGACAGGGCTTCGTTAAAAATAAAAGCATGTTCTCCCGGGCCATCCATTGCCGTAATGTTGTATTGGTTAAGGTTAAAATCTGAGAACAAAACTTTTCCTGCAAATGGAGTTTCGTATGGATAATGGTGCAGGGCATTAACAGCCGAATTATCAAAAACCGATGTATAAAAATTGATGGCTGCTTCAGCACTTCCGAATTTATCGCCGGTAAATAAAAGGCAAGGCATTATTTTTTCTTCGGGTGCCAGCATCACCTGCCAGGTTAAGCCAAACTTATCTTTTATCCAGCCATACCGTTCGCTCCAGTCGTACTTGCCAATGGCCATTAAAGGTTCGCCGTCTGCTGCAAGTGCGTTGTATATTTCATCGGTTTGTGCTGCTGTTTTGCAATAAACAAAAAAAGATATGGAGGGATTAATTTTAAACATGAACCCGCCATTGAGCCCCATGAATTTTTTACCCCAGAGTTCGAAGTTTACAACCATGGGTGTATCCACAGTTATTGTTGAATCTGAGAAAATGGAGCAATAAAATGTTGCTGCTTCTTTTGCATTGCCATCAAACCAGATGCAGGGATGAATGCTGTTGTTCATGTTTTTTATTTTTAAGTTGTTATAAATAAATATTCTGCTTGTCAAAAAAAGCTGTCAGCCTGGGGCACTCATGCGCAGCTCACAGAGCCCTGTGGGCATCCTGCGGATAAAAAGTTTTTTAAGCTCTTTGCAAATGACAAACTCAGCTATCAAAAGGGTGTCAGGGTGAGCTTGTCGAACCCGGTTTGCTGTGATAAACCCGCCTTCGACAGGCTCAGGCTGACAGCCTAATAGTTTGAAAGTGAAAGCTTAAAAATACTTGTCATTAGCAGCTTGTCGAAGGCGGGTTGCCCAAAGAATACCATCGGCTTCCACAAACTCTGCCTGCATCTTTAGCTTAATGACATTATCGAAGGCGGTTTGGTCAAATGCTATTCTTTTTAAACTCAGTATAGTTTTTTGAATATTCCTTTAGCTTTTCCCAATCTTCATTTATAAGCGCTTCTTTTTTCTTTCTACTCCAGCCTTTTATTTGTTTTTCCAATTCAATTGCCTGCATAATATCATTAAATTGCTGATGATACACTAATTCAACTGGCCTTCTTGTAGATGTATAAGAGGTTACCGAATCAGCACTATTGTGTTCCGCCAAACGTTTTTCAACATTGTTCGTGACACCGGTATAATAGCTGCCATCACAACATTTCAAAATATAGACATAATAAAACTTCATGGCTCTTTTTGTGTTGCCCCGCCTTCGAAAAGCTCAGGCTGACAGTAAAATAGTTCAGCATTTTAAAATCAATCTGTTAAAATCAATAGCCTTCAACATACTTTTTAAAATTATCCAGTATAGCCTGCCAGCCTCCCTTTTGCATTTCAACCGGGTTCTCATCTTCCGCTTCAAAGGTTTCAGTAATTTTTGTTGTATTGCCATCGCTGCTAAAAATAATAGTTGCTTTGCGCCCATCTCCCATCGTATAAGCAATCAATTCATTTGTTTTCACTTCATCATATGCACCACTAAAATCAAAGCCCATGCTTCCATCTTTGGCTTCCATTCTCGATGAAAAATTTC
The DNA here is from genome assembly GCA_046596765.1 of Ferruginibacter sp. Lineage (GTDB taxonomy): Bacteria > Bacteroidota > Bacteroidia > Chitinophagales > Chitinophagaceae > Ferruginibacter. Next base: position 9,799 of record JBKJLT010000422.1, read on the forward strand.
CTCCAACACGCAGGTCATTTTCGGCACGTGGTGTATGCCACTCGGGTGAAGCTCTGCACCACTGAGTGATGTGTTCTGGTTTGCTCCAGTATTCCCAAATTTTTTCAACAGGGGCATTTACAACAGTTTCAACAGTTATCTGTGTTTTGGCTTCTGCCAGTTTTTTTAAATTTTCCAATGCCAACGGAAAGGTTTTGTTGAAATAATCAAGCATTCCATCGGTTATTGTCATTTCAACTTTAAGCGTTGTAATACCGTTATCTTCCTTTAAAGTATAATTTTCAAAACCATTAACCCAATCACTATTTTTTTCATCTACGGGCAACTCTACATTGTTTTTAACTTCGCCATTATATTTAAAAGACATAAACTCATTAGCTGTTTTTTTCGCAATAGTACAATACATCCCATCTCCTTTACCATCCAGAAATAATATTTTACTTCCCTCCTGCCAGTCAGATACGGCGCAGGAACCTTCAGCAAATGTTGCTGTCCATTTTTTATAGTTTTCATCATCCCATAAAGTACTCCATACTTTATTTTTCGGGGCTTTTATTTCTGTTGAAAAATTAATTTTCGTCAACCCAGCCGGAATATTTTCTGTTTGCATATTTTTATTTTTCTGTTTAATATTATTTTGTTGATCGCACCCAATATTGATTAAGTTAAACGCTGAAGCAAACTTACTGCGATAATTCCGGTTTTGCAGATGGTAAAAACGACATTCTGAAGGGTTGATTGCGACAGACTCTTTTTGTATGTTTGCTGTATGAAAAATGTATCTATCCTGGTGCCGGAAACCGCAGTAATTGAAGCGGTCGCTGATCCGCACTACATGTTTAAGGCAGTAAACCAGTTTTTAATGGCATCGGGTAAAGCACCTTTATTTAAAGTGCAATTTGTTGGCATTAATAAAGAAGTGAAACTGGAGAACAGTTTATTTACCGTGCAAATTGATAAGCAACTGAAAGATGTGCAGCAATCCGATCTTGTTTTTATACCCGCATTAAGCGGCGATATGAAAACAGCTTTGGAACTGAACAAAGCCCTGGTGCCCTGGATTATTAAGCAGTATAATGGGGGGGCCGAACTGGCATCTCTTTGTATTGGCGCTTTTCTTTTGGCTTCTACCGGATTATTAAATGGAAAGAAATGCTCTACACACTGGAACGCTGCAAATGAATTCAGAGATATGTTTCCTGAAGTTGAACTGGTTGACGGGAGCATTATTACCGAAGAAAATGGTATTTATTCCAGCGGCGGCGCAAACTCTTACTGGAACCTGCTTTTATACCTTGTTGAAAAATATACCGACCGCGATACGGCCATCCTTGCATCGAAATATTTTGCGGTTGACATTGACCGGGAAAGTCAAAATGCCTTTATGCTTTTCCAGGGACAAAAGGGGCATGAGGATGCAGCCATTTTGCTGGCGCAGGATTTTATTGAAAGCAATTATGCAGATAAGATTTCGGTAGATATGCTGGCTGATAAATTTGCCATTGGCCGCAGGAATTTTGAACGCCGTTTTAAAAAAGCCACCAACAACACCGTGGTGGAATATATACAACGTGTAAAAATTGAAGCAGCCAAACGCAGTTTTGAAAGCAGCCGCAAAAATATAAATGAAGTAATGTTTGATGTGGGCTATACTGATACCAAGGCTTTTCGTACAGTATTTAAAAGGATAACGGGGCTTACGCCGATTGAATACAGGAATAAATATAATAAGCAAGTGCTTTAAATATCTGCGGCAGATTTGCTGGATATGCTATTGCTTACAAGGACTCTGCCTTTTTGCAGTGTTTAAAAAAATTGCAAACAAAGATATCCATACAAATCCTGTAATTACACA